>DASQRW010000074.1:0-6059 GCA_035642715.1 Nitrososphaeraceae archaeon
TATTACCTATCATAAGTACAACAGAGAGAAGAGAGAAGAGAGAAGAGAGAGATATGAACAGATTAGAAAGTTACAGAACTTACTAAAGACTATAGGTAGATAGAGAATGTCTAAAGACATTCTTTAACAAGTAGATTAAAACAAAACTGGAGTATTTAAGAGAATTGCTGGATGGAAACATAGCTACCTACTCTTCCCATATTAGTTACAGACGGTAATATGGATACCATATTATCTGGTGTCTATTTAGATCTAGAGCCTGTCAAAGTTATGCTATTAATCAAAATATTAACAATCTTATACAGCAAAGTTTCATGGTGATACACTCTTCTATATATTGAAATGGTATCTATAATATGTGGTATCTGGTATTGTTAGAGAAAACTTACTGACTTAATACTTATGTAATAATACATTTTATTCTTATGACATACCCAAGTTATTCTTTCTTACACCAACTGTAATATTGCTTGTGCAAATTCCATTTGGATTCTATGCCATATGTTTTTAATCCGCCACATTAAAACATATACTATCTTCTAATTTATAGTGAATTTCCTCGACATAGTATGCTTTATCTGTTAATGGATACGATGCATGTACATCATTTCCTGCTAATTCTTCAATGTTATCTTCTTCGTTTTGGACTTCTGTAATTGTTCTCATTAATATTATTATAAGAATATACTATATTTATGTTATGCCCATTAGATAAACTGCGGGGCAAGGACTTGCGCTAGTCACTAAATTTGGCGATTTGAATTTAAAGTATTTAGCCTGCGTCCAAGAATAATTTTTATCCTAAATGGGTGATATGCACGGCCCTTGTAATGCAGAGATTCTGTTGCAACCGATTCACAATCACTACCCTCTACTGGTGGTACTATATCTAATCGATCAATATATCCTGTTGTAGTCTTTAAGCGAAGATATTTCATAAGAAGTTGAGAGATATTAGATAATAAAATTATTGTATTATCCGTTACTTGATTGTTGGTTGGTTGTACCAGACTGTTCTTCTTCTGATAGTTATATTTTGGAAAGATGTTAAAGGGTTATGTGCTGGTAGTCTCATTTTATTTACCCCTACATTTTGTTAGCACACCTAAGTCTTTTATTTCTAAATTTATAGCAAATTATGATTTTGCTTTCATAGTAGTAATATTATGATGGTAAGACTACAAAATGTGTATTTTCGCTAATTGGTATATATCCTTCTTATCTATATGATTGTATAATAATCTCCTGGAGAGGACTCTTCTTCTAAAGGTAAAGTATAAGAAATCAGTCCAGACTCGTTTGTAGTATCAGTGTAGGTTTTACCTAACTAAATAACTAAGATACTGCTGGTAAGCGTCGGTGTTGTGTTAGTCCCCAGCTTGGCATTCTGGTACATTTATGATACTTACTCATCACTAACACTTGATCAAATAAGTCGATGCATGATTACAAATAATGGAAGAAAAGGAGCCAACAGCAGCAATCAGAACTGGAGTATAGCCAATTGACCTTGAGATGTCAAAATAAAATAATCGGTGTTTGTACGACAAGCTGACGAGGTCTACATGATACTGTAACCTATAAGTGGTAACGATATCATCAACCAATAATTCCTCCACATTATGGAGCATATAACGCCTAGTTTCTAGCTAGTACCTCAGCACTTTCTAGCTCATCGGTTTCAAGAATTGAAACTTGGGTGTCTTTTATTCTATTCTCTTGCCTTGAGATTCAATCATTGAAGCAAACTCCTTACAACCAAGCTCATCATGTTGCTTCTTGATTTTCATAGTATGTTGTTCATGATATGCTCTTGCTCCCCAACCACAATTACTGCAAGTCCATTGAAAGTAATTCTCTTTCTTCTCAATGTCCTCGTTGCCATCGTCGTTCATTGCTATATTCCTTCTCTGTGTCTCTAGTTTGTCATATTATATCTGCGTATATAAGGAATGTTTAATGTTCAGGTACTGAACCACTCTACCACAAGGGATATAATCCCTGAACCCGCATCAATCTTATCCATTTATAAGGCCTATTGTAATAGTAAGATAAATCATGATGTCACTTACCATTTATAATAATATCTATCAATGAAAATATTGACAATTATACCTAGGTGCTTAATCGATGAACTTACAGTTCCTATATTTGACTACCATAGGATGGAAATCAAGAAAAAAGCATAAAATAGAGATTTGGTTTGTAGAGCATCATGAAAGATACTATATACTCTCACAGCTTCAGAAGCATGCACATTGAGTTCAGAATATAATACACAATCCAAGAGTTTTGTTTACTGTAAATGATAATATATTTACAGGCACTGCACGAATGGTTGAACAAGATAAGGAGCCTAAATTAGTTGCTGAAGTTTCGAATTTAATGAGTACAAAATATGGCTGGAATGAGGGCTTAATTGTCGAACTGGTATATCACTAAAATCTTATCCCAATATTTCAGAGCTTTGTAGAGGACTCCTGGTTAATTCGTTTATCATTTATTTATAATTAAGCAACTGATTGTATAAATTGATGAGTCTTAATAATGACCGCTGAAAAGAAGAAGATTGCTTTGGTTACGGGAGGCAACAGAGGCCTAGGATTTGAGACTTGCCGTCAGCTGGCCCAACTGGGTATGAGTGTCATATTAAGTGCTCGAGATATATCTAAAGGAGAGAAAGCTGCAAAACAATTGTCTGATATAGGATTAGATGTAGTCTTTTATCAACTTGATGTATCAAATCAAAATCATATTAATCGTGTATCAGAACAAATAATACAACAATTTACACGATTAGATGTTCTGGTCAATAATGCAGCAATTCTCTATGATACATGGCAAAATGCTATCAATGCAGATTTGGAGGTTGTCAATCAAGCAATAATAACTAACTTATTTGGACCTTGGAGATTATCCCAGATATGTATTCCTTTAATGAAGAGAAATAAATATGGACGGATTGTAAATGTGTCCAGTGGAGCAGGCTCTCTACATTACATGAATAGTGGTGGTGGAACACCAGCCTATAGTGTCTCCAAAGCAGCTCTTAATGCACTTACTCGAATTCTAGCAGCCGAGCTTCGTGGTAATGGTATTTTGATTAATTCTGTTGATCCTGGATGGGTAGCTACAGATATGGGTGGTCGTGGAGGACGCCCTGTAGAAGATGGAGCGAAAGGAATAGTATGGGCTGCTACACTACTAGATAATGGTCCAAGCGGAGGATTTTTCTTTGATGGCAAGCCAGCTCCATGGTAAGTCAGCCCTATCCATTTGAGTCATACCACATTTCCTTTTCTAACAGATAATAAATTATATTCTGCTGCTCGTAAAATAATGTATATATATATAGAAAAGAAAATGCATGATCGATTTGATATAATTTAATATGCTCTATCAAATTAACGAAAATGCCTCCGGAGCCTCCGAACCTCCAGTCAACAATTCTGGAGGCACATATGTAAAGGAGGTAACTTCCATAACATATGGGACTGGCAGATTTAAAATAAACGAACTTTGAATAACAATAGGTAAAGCTTTGTTTAGTATAATATCTGAATAATAATAACATCAAAGTTTTGTTAACCAGTTACTCAGAACAGTAGTTTCAAAGATATTCATTATGATATTTAGTACATATTTGACACTATTAGTACGAATATTGTGAATTCAAATACTGCACAGTGGTAACAGTCGAAACAGATGATAACAGAGGTAATGAAGTAGTAGCAGGGGTAACAAAATTGGTATCAAATGATAATAAGAGGAAACAGCTTTAAGCTTCCAGTATCCTATATATTTCTTGAAGATACAAAATATATGACGAAATTAACAAGACAAGATAACTACATTTCACAATGATGACGCAGATCTTGTATTTCTAGGAGGCAAAATTCAAAACCAACTGCGGAACTGCCAACTCTCAAATACCGACACTTGCGAAGGGGAGGTGAAAGCTCAGGTCACGATCGAAGGTCTTGATGATAAGGAGGCAGAGGAACGCGGTGAATTTATTGAACATTTGAGTCACGACGGCCAAAATCACAGGCTTGTGGTGATTGCGCCCCACGGCGGTGAGATCGAACCGTGGACTGACAAGCAAGCAGAATACGTCCGGAATCATTTTTCATCTGAGCGTGTATCTCTATGGATATGTAAGGGTTTTAGTAGCAAAGACGATGACGATGCATTTGAGCGTTGCATATTACATCTACCGAACTTAGCGAAAAATCATTCCCCAAGGTTAACACGATTTTTGGACAGAAGTTTGAATATTCCATTGCCTTTCATGGGTGGACGCAAGATTCTATTTGTATCGGAGGAAGCACGGAAAGCGCGGACAATGCTTTGATAGGGGAAATCAAGGATGCAATCAAGAATGCCCTAATAGCAGAGGGCTCTAATATTGACGTCGAGGATTCCGATTGTCCTGAAGGCTTTAACGGCAATAAGCCGGATAACATCGTAAACCGACTAGGCATAAAAGGTATACAAATTGAACAATGCAGGAAGGCCCGTAATGATTTCCATGATGTTATTGCTCAGGCCGTAGTGAATGCTATCGGTTCCCGGATCAATGTCTGAATGCATTGGCCTTTGAGACCTCGCTCAGTAACAGATCGATGAATTTCGATTACTCGTTACCAACCTTTTCTGCTAGGTTGTAAGAAAATAACAGCTACCAAAAGAGGATATCTTTATGATTAATCAGATGACAAATATGTCACTTTGAGTGATAATTTAAGCGTGCTAAGTGACATTGAAAAAGCAGTTGTCCAGACAATTATCATGCGAATGCACACAGAAGAAGCCTTTCATATTTGAAGGAACCCGTCTTAACGTTCGTAATAGTAACTTGAAAACAACCTAATTCTTTCTAGGCCTAAAAAGTCTGTCAAAAACAATCACAAGCCCTTGGGCCCACGCCTATTCTAATCCTTAGTCGATTGAGTATATTGACTATTGTATAAACCAAGTAAATCTATTTTATTTCAGCCTTCGGATTCACTACATCAGTAACAAGACATTTATGTGAAAATACTTACAAATAAGAATGAGTTACATCGTCTCCAATAAATTAGAAAATCCAAATGCTGAAGCTTCGATCTGTAAAAGTTCTAGCAACAAGTGTTCTAATTACTAGTATTTTTATTTACCTTGAGTCAATATTAGATTTTCTAAAAGTATATTTAGGATCCGTAGCTGAATTCCCATATATGACAAATTCAAATCCTACTGAACCCTCCTGACCATAACTTTGAAGTCCTGATAAAATGTTACATTATGATGACTAGATAAGAAGTCATAATTTTGAATCAACAACAACCATTACAATAACGAACTAACCTCCGATGCCCCTGAGCCTCCAGAATATTAAATTACTGCCGCGGAGGTTCGGATGTTATGGAGGTAACTTCCTGTATGTAGTGGTCTGACAGATTTTAAAATAATGAACTGTTACTTGAAAAGGCATAAAGCTTACTTTAGCATATTATCCTAATGATACATTGCAACATTCTATTAACCAATTACTCAAAGAAAGATAATTTCAAAAGAAATTTATGTCAATAATTAGTACATATAGATGACATTATTATTACAGATTCTCTAAAATCAAATACCGTGCATTGGTAACAGTTTGAAACAGCTGATAACAGAGATAATTGAGAGATAACAATGATAATAAAACTGGTAACAGGTGGTAGCAAGAGCTTTAAGCCTCTGTTGACTATAATCAGATATAAAGTTGTCAATATTAACAAGACAAGAAAGAGAAAGACTTGTACTAGAGCTTTACAACCAAGGCAAGACTTTTCACGATATAGCTAGGGAAGTAAGAATATCTCCACGTGATATAGGGTTATTTTGAACAAGGTAATTAAAGAGAAGAGCGAAGGAATAAAACAACAAGATAATAATAATGATGGTAATGAAAACAAAGAACAACAGCAACATCTATCTTTAGCCACCCAAGCCTACAAGCTCTTTTCTGATAGAAAGACTCTGTTAGAAGTAGCTATCGCATTAAGCCTGACAGAGTCGGAAGCAACTAAATT
>DASQRW010000075.1:0-60869 GCA_035642715.1 Nitrososphaeraceae archaeon
CAATACTTTGACTGGATAAACTGTTCTCACATGATCCTGCAAAGGAGAAGCCTTCTCACTCTACTATATTGTTAACATTGAATTTTTATCAGTATCTTCTTATTCTATTTTTTAGGATCATTTTTACTACCTATCACATAGATATAGAAACAATGATTAGACAAATACTTTAACTAGATCTCTATAGGAGACGATTCTAATTGAAGAAGGAAAGTGAGTAAAGTTATACTATCCGACAGAAAAGGGATACGCGAGATAATTATCTTTGATGACAGGAATGAGAAACAATTAAACAGTAGGATAGAGAAGAAAATCCTAAATGAGTATCATAGTGAAATCATTGTAAAGCAATGGATTATTGATGATTAGATATAGATGAATGACTAACTGATTAACTGGTTAATCACTTACATTTTTTGATCCTTCGTTTAACGTCATCTACGGTTAAATATGGCAGTTGTGATAAAAAGAAAGAGAACATGGTAATTTCTGCATCATTATTTTCCACGTTTTCTTTATCTTCTCCCTTAGAAGCATAAAGACTACTCTTATTAATTTTTTATCATCTATTTACAGGAAGTTATCTCATAATAAATACAGCTTTATTACAGGCATTATTCTTAATAAAAAAAATTTACCGCGAGTCTAGCTGGTCTTTTTTGATACATGAATGATATTAATGAAAACTATGGATGTGACTACGATTTTCCTCTGATATTCTTCTGAGTTGACCTCTTTCTATCAAGAATTAATTGATATGTTTTAAAATAGGCTAAAGTATAGCATTGCTGTATTACTCTGTCTCTTCAAGAATTCACAAGGAGAGCGTTATCGTTTTTTGTTATATCTGTGTTAAGGCTACTACTACTAATAAAATATCTTGAAATCATCAATAAAATAATAAACATCATAGTAAAAAAACTATAATACATGTAAATTTATTAAATAAAGGCTCAATCTTATGATAATATGATCCACATTGTCTTTCAATAATATCATAAATTAGTATAAAATTTATAACCTCTTTCAGAGTTCAAATTTATATGTATTAAATGAAATTTTTGATCTAAAAATTATAAAGCATTTTTAAACCTCTAGTTAAATCTACTATAAACGATAGCTCTACAGATATATATATGTGGCCTATATAAAGGCATTTCAATATGCCACAAACCAAACCTATAGTAAGCATAGAGAACGTTGTTGCTTCTGCGACTATAAATCAAACTGTCAACTTAAATTTAATCACTCAGATCTTTCCTGATGTGGAATATCATCCAGATCAATTTCCAGGGCTCGTTTTCAGATTGAAAGCACCTAAAACGGCTACTTTAATTTTTAGTTCCGGTAAGATGGTATGTACTGGAGCAAAGTCTGAAGAGCAAGCGATCAAAGCAGTAAAAAATGTTGTTCAAAAATTAAAAAAAGGAGGAATCCCAATAGAACACGAACCTCAAATAGAAATACAAAATATTGTGGCATCAGCAAGCCTCGGTGGAAAAATCCACCTGGAGCTTGCCGCCAGGGTTCTTCCTCGGAGTATGTATGAGCCTGAACAGTTCCCAGGGTTAATCCATAGAATGCTAGACCCAAAGACAGTAATATTGTTATTCGCTAGTGGTAAGTTAGTTTGCACAGGTGCCAAGAAAGAAAGCGAAGTCTATAGAGCCGTCCATAATCTCCATACATTATTAGAAGAGAAGAATTTAATGATTTATGAAGGTTAATCTGTTTCTAATCCTTGATCTACTTTTTGCTTTATTATTTCTTCTAGAGTATTTCTATCCAATAGACCTTTATCATACAAAGCATTAATCAAGTCATTAATAGTAGCTATCGCAACAAGCCTTACACCCATTTTCTGTAAGTTCTCTTCTGCTCCCTCACGCCTACTTATGATGGCAACGGCATCTTTAACAACGGCCCCATTCTCTCTAATAACTTTGATGGTTTTACTCAATGATGTTCCAGTTGTTGCCACATCATCAACTAATAACACTTTTTCACCTGGTCTTAAGTAGCCCTCTACCATTTTCATTCTGCCATACATTTTGGATTCTTTCCTTACGTAAATTAGCGGTTTTAGCATTTCATAACCTAGTGCAGAGGCAAATATTAGTCCAGAAGTTGGAATGGAACCAAGGGAATCGAAATCTGAACCAATTTCTCTGCTTATGAGATCTCGTAAGGCATTTATTGTAAGACGGAAATACCTAGGAAAGCTTTGCAACATTCTCAAGTCAATGTAATAGGGGCTTTGCTTTCCACTTGCTAATGTATATAGTCCAAATTTTAATGAGTTACTTTTAAGAAGGAATAACGCTATTTCCGAAACAAAATTTGTCTCCATGCTTTTCTTATTGATATGAAAGAGATTTATTTTAACTGATCATCAATTATTGACAATGCCAGAGATATGGCTCAAATATGGTACTACAGATATAGTTCTTGATATTAAATTTGAAAATCTGCTTAAACATGTGTCATCGGACTATCCATTATTGACTGATGATGAAATTAAATCCGCACTGAAAGATGTCATCATAGGAGATAATACCTTAATTTTTGCGTTATCCGGTTCTAGATCGGTTGCTAAAATCACTACAATGCTTTCTCAGATGGTGCAGTCTAAAGGTTATGAAAAGTTAACGGTGGATGTTTTGCCTCATGTCGCAGAAGCTCTAAAAATGTATATTACAGATACAAAAATTTCTTTAAGACGAATTGATTATCTATCCTTAGAAGAAAGACTCCATAGATTTCAAAATGTCATTTTTATCTCGCACGTAACTTATGATCCTCTATTCGGATTCAGTGGTACCCCTACACTGGTCTTACGCAATTTTATGAAGGACAAGATGTCTGAAGCCTTCAAATCTAGACAAAACAATCTTCCATCCGCTGGTAATAAAGGAACTCCACTTCAAATTGCACTTTGTTATTGTGAAAATATTTCAGCATTATCTATCGAAGTGGTAGCAAATTATCATGGTATTGCGGGCATTTATTATGGAAATATCTTAAAATGTTTCAATGACGCGGTTACCAAATTAAGCGCGATTTCTACAATTAAGACAGAACCAACAAAGTCTGCAATCATCAGTACGAGCAGCGAAATCTCTCCGCATTTAACTCTTACAAATTCACTAAATTCGTTATGGAACTCAAGCCACATAGTTAAAGAAGGTGGATCGGTAGTGTTGCTTGCTGAAAATAAGCAAGGTATTGGCGGAGGAGCATTACAGATGTTTATTGAAGGAAAATTAAATATAGAAGAGGCAAAAAAAAGTAGCTCATACATAGATGGTTTAGAACACCTCGTCTTCATTGAGGCGTTAAAACAGAAATATGAAATTGGTATCTTATCAACAATACCGCAATATTATCTCAGAACTCTGCTTGGATTTACAACCTATAGCGGTACGAAAGATATTTTGCAAGGATTATTAACAAAGCATGGAAAAAATAATAAAGTTCTAGCAGTATCAGATGGGGACGTAATATTGTTAAAGACTATGTTATAGATATATATATATGTATATGTATATGTATATATAGATGGCATATGGTTTTATTGTGATAGATATTCATTCTTTTCATATTATATCAATAAATAAAAATTCTATCACGAATACTAAATGAGTTGTCTATCATTTTTAATATGGCTGATATGCTATAAGCAAGAAGGAGAGATATATATATAATAATAATAAAGAAATGAAGATTATCAAATACAAGTTTAGTATCTTTAGTAGAGACATAATGTAATTTCTTAATAAAATAATGAAGATAAATAACATTAGTCTATACAAGATTATCTGAATCTATAACACATTATTCTCACTTTTATAAAAAAATTCAGGATGGAGTATTTGATAAGATTAAATAATTTGTTTTGTCATACTCTAATAATTGCAAACGGCACTGCGAACAGTAGGCGATTATGTTATTAGGCACTGCGAAGAGAAAGATCTGGTATCAGTTATTGACATTAATATGCTTACTCTTCCAGAACATTATTCTGATTACTTTTTTGAATCTATTTTAAGAGAGTTACCTGAGGCATTTATCATTGCAGAAATTAATGACAACATCATAGGTTATATTATGTGTAAAATTGAATTTGGATTTTCTAATTTTAGAAAACTAGGATTTGTAAAGAAAGGTCATGTAGTTTCAGTCGCTGTATTACCAGAGCACCGAGGAAAAGGCTTAGGGAAGGCTTTGATGCTGGAGGGCATTAATGGTGTCATGCATCGAAAAAGTGACGAGATTTACCTAGAGGTTAGAAAGAGCAATGAATCAGCGATCAAGATGTATCAAAAGATTGGTTTTCAAATAAAATCTAAATTACATGCATATTATAGAGATGGAGAAGATGCATATCTTATGGCTTTAGAATTTGGCTAAAGACATCCAATAAATATTACCTCGCAATTCTATGCTCCTATGAAAAATAAAAGAAGAGATAACAGGGTTGCCGGCTATGCTCTCTTAGTTGTCTCTATTCTTGCATTTATTATTTACGCTTACCTTTTACTTAATACTGATTTAGGCATATTAATTTTACAACTAACCGTTCTTGCAGCAATCGCTGCTTTCCTTGCAGTCTTGGCTTGGATAGGATATACAATGGCGACGGCCCCAACACATCAAGAAGATCGCTGATATCTCACGGACCTATACAGATATCAGATACTATCTGATAGACCCTAGGACCTACTTCTCTAACTATTCTTGTATGAAGAATCTCATGCCGATATTTATTGAATACAGTTTGTATATCGGAATCTGCCTTTTCTCTTGCAGTATTCTTAGAGTTAGCCTTTACATGTACAAAAAAATGAATAACTCCTCTTCCACCCTTTAATGCCGATACCGCAGAATCGACAAATTCACTAGATCGTTCTGGCAATGGCATAAGTACCCTATCACATTGGCCTTGGATTTGATCATGAATAATATCTTTCGCATCTCCGCAAACGGACAACACCCTATTTTGTACCCCATTCAGTTTAGCATTGATAATAGACATCTCATTGGCAAAAGGATTACAATCTATGTTGTAAATTTTACATGTCTTGTTCATCTTAGCAATTATAATGGAAAATGTTCCGACTCCTGCAAACATATTTGCGATAACTTCATTTTCAGAGGTGAGCTTTGCTATTCGCAATCTTTCAGTCGATAACCTAGGAGAAAAATACGTATTTTCTATATCCACTCGAAACTTACATCCATATTCTCTATATTCTGTTATTGTATTATATTCACCAGCAACAAATTCCAGGCTACGTATTCTATAATCTCCTCGAACTGCAGAAGTTTGTGCAAAAACAGATTTTGCAGGCTTGATGCAATGAAGTATTGACTCTCCTATTATTTGCTTTTTTAACTTTAGAGGATCAGGGATCTTTACTATTACAATACTGCCTATAATATCAAAGGCTGAGCATACTTGGGATATCTCGTCACGTGTTAATGCTTCACTCAAAATTTTTTTAAGAATATGAGCCATAGGTTACGTAGAGGATTTTTTTACGAAATAATAATCACCAGTACTTTTTTGTGCTCTGTCAAGTCTACCTCCTTCTTTATTAAGCCGGGGCCTGCCAGTAATTTCATCTCTTCTATATGTTATAGCCAAGGATTTCAAGAAATAATTCATTCCATTTTCTTTGCTCATCGGATTACTAGTCGATCCTTTTATAGATGGAATACCTTCGAAAATTATTAAGGTGTCTGCGACTATATCTATTAGCTGCATATCATGATCTATTATTACTGCTGACTTACCTTGTGATCTGACGAAGCGTTGAAGGAATTTTGCCAGTGTAATTCTATCTTCTACGTCTAGAAAGGCAGATGGTTCGTCCAATGCATAAATATCGGCCTGTCTCATCAATGACGCTGCTACAGCTACCTTTTGCAATTCCCCTCCACTAAGATTTTTGACATTTTTGTCGTATAATTTCTTTATTCCCATTGGAATCAAAATTTGCTCTTCGACTTGAGAACCTTCTATTGCATTTTGATATGCAGTATACAATAATGAGCGCACATCGCCATCATAATCTTGGTTAAGATATTGAGGTTTAAATGAAATTCTCGCACCAATATCAATAGTGCCAGATTCTGGTTTGTCCACTCCTGCTAACATTCTCATAAATGTTGTCTTACCCAATGCATTGGCACCGATTATTCCGACAATTTCTCCTTGCCTTATCTTACCAGCAGAAATTTTGAGATTAAATGATGGGAAAGACTTTGTGATATCCGAATAATGAGCGACAGGAATGTCGATAATCATATCATCAATTGAGCTTCTTATATCCAATCTGAAGGATTTCTCTCTAAATCGCACGTTCTCTGCAGGAAGAAATCCTTCAAGAAAGTTATTGATACCAAGTTTTGTACTTTGAACTCGGGAGACAATACCGTAAGCTCCTGACTCACCATATAGAATATGGATATAATCTGAGAGATAATCTAATAATGTCATATCATGCTCTACTACCATAACACTTTTACCCTGTCGCGACAGATTTTGAATCACTCGAGAGACAGCAAGTCTTTGGTAGACATCATTATATGAAGAAGGTTCATCAAAAAAGTAATAATCAGCTTCCTTTGCCGATGCTACCGCAACAGCCAATCTTTGCAATTCGCCTCCGCTCAGTTCGTTAACATTTCGTTCAAGAGAATTATTCAGTCCAAGTTCTTCTACCAAAGTATCTGTCACTTTACGCTCGTCATATTTTTTTAATAGCTCTTTTGCACTTCCCTTAAAAGCTTTTGGAATAAGATAAACTAATTGAGGTTTGATAGAGGCACGCAAGTCGCCATTAGCAATTCTCTCAAAATGTGATTTTAATTCAGTCCCTTGAAAGTGCTTCAGGACATCATCCCACTTAATATTGCCCTCATAATTTCCCAAATTGGGCTCAAGATTTCCTGACAAAATGTTGACTATTGTCGACTTACCTATTCCGTTTCTTCCGAGCAAGCCCACGACAGATCCTTTCTTTGGTATTGGAAGACGATATAGTCTAAATGAATTGACGCCATATTGATGAATTTTATCTTCACTCAACTCCTTTGCGAGATTAACAATAACTATAGCGTCAAAAGGGCATTTCTTTATACATATACCGCAGCCGGTACAAAGGTCTTCTGAAATTAAGGCCTTTCCATCCTCAGGACGCTGTACTATACATTCTCCACCTGTTTTATTTACTGGACAGTATATGATGCATTCTAATCCACATTTTCTTGGCTGGCATAATTCTTGATCTAGAACAGCCACTCTATGTGTTGACTCAGTTGAATTTCCCAATGTAGTATGATTAATTTTTGCAATAATATATTATAATCCTTATGCAAGAAACAGAGGATATTTCTCCTAAAGAATGCAAAAAGGCTATTTATTTCTGCAGACGTATTGTTAGATATAGGTTTGCTATAAAAGATACCTTCTACTTTATATTTTATTTTGACCATTATCCTTTATGGCAGGTAAACTTGTTCATAGAAATCTAAGTCTATCCTCAAATACAACTTATCCCAGAATTCACTACATCGACATTATTAAGATCCCTCACTTTTTTGCAAGAGCATATCGTTATCAATCAGTTTTTTTAATAACCACTATGGCATCAACCATTCTTCTTCTTCTTACTTCGACAGGTATATTATTTTCATCAGCGTTTGCTCAACAGACTCCTGGAACACAAAATGAAGAGGAAGTATTAGAACCACCAGGAAATATCAGTAGCGCTATTGATACTAAGGATACAGTATTAAATAAAACAGGTACAGATCTGCCAATTTTAGAGAAATTATCTGATAAGGGAAATTATTTAATACAGATAAGATGGGGGCAGGATCCCTCTCTACTTGCTGCAAGGGGATTTGATATGGAGATAGTATTTCTTAATGCAAGTGAATCAGAAGCAACGCCAGAATCATTTCCAACAAAAGAGACAAACGTAACAGGAGATTCGTTTGTTGGTTCAGGTGGTTACACAGATCCATCTATTATACAAAGAATGGTGCCAATTGAAAGTTATGACATAAGCGTATATTCTGATAATGGCGAACAGTTATGGAAAAAGGCAAACCAACCGGTTCAAGCCGGAAGAGCATATGAAAGAATAACATTTGAAAATCCCTATACAGGTGGAATTACTATCCAGATCAATAATATCAAGTCTGCTGGTAACATGGGCGGAACCATTGGAGGTCCGTTATCGGGTTCAAATGAAACTAAGTCAAGTGATGAGAAAGCAGAAACAGATTCAATAAATTTTACTGCAACAGTTGTAGAGGAAAAATCTTGAAATCATTAAAAATATATGCTTTATAATATTACTATTAGAGAAATGAATTGAAGGAAACATAGACTTATGTCTCTATAGTTAAATGCCCAAGGTCTTTGAACAGCTCTATTAACTGATCTGTTAGCAATTCACAATGATGCGTCGGTTTTTATTATTTACCACGCTTTACCGTTCCATGATCATAAGAAACGCCAACTATGGCTTCTTAGACAGATATCGGCGTCAAGCGACTACAATAGCTGAGGCCGTATTAGTACCTCAACGCGACATCTTTTAATAAATGGCACCAATTCACATAGTACTCTATAAAACTTATCTTAAAGATATAATGTGCATAAAGATATCCAAAAATTTATGTCGATAGTTATATACTCTTGGTGAATGTGATATTCACTTTGGCGTTTATACACATACATGAAGGACATTTTTTCATACCAGACAAGAATAAAATATTACTCTGTTTGCTTAATGTATTGTTATTATATGTAAACGTAGAGGAATGTATACATAATTTCTAACAATACATTTTTATTATTTTGACCTTTCCTTAAACACATCAACTCTTTCTAACTATTTGAAATAGCAGCTTTCTGAAACTTCAGAATCCTTTCTGGTAACCTTTCTCATTATTATCTATTACAATAATTTTATAGACTGTAAAAGATTAAATTAAGCCTTTGAGTAATCAGTAATCAAGCCGGCCATAGCGGCAGGGCGCGACCCGGTCCCATTCCGAACCCGGAAGTCAAACCTGTCGTCGCTGCTGTAATACTGACCTGCGTGAGCGGTTGGAAAACAGCAGTGCTGGCATTACATTTACTTAAGCGAGCGTATCTTTATTCTTCATTTTAAATTTTTTATCATTTCCATTCGAAGATGTATTCTGTATTTTATATCCTTGCATTTACTCCATTCTAGGCATCATCACTTAGAAAAGCCATCATATTACACTATTTAGTGAGATCCAATCCATATTTCATTTTATATCTATACACCAGCGTAAAGCATAAGTTATGTTATAATAGATTGATATTAACTTAATTTTATTTTGCCTTTTTTTAACTATATGCTATTATTGTTCTTCAAGGAAGAAAATTATCCTCACCTAAATGTATCTGTTTCAGTAATCGCTTAATATTTAGCCCTATTCGATCAATGACTGGATATATTGATACTAATCCATTAGGTTCCCATGTATGAGTTTCAATAATGCATGCAAAGTTTACCACCTTGACAGATAGTTTTCTTATTTCTTCTTTTACGATATTTGCAGCAAAAGAATCGCAAAGAGATATGTCTTGTGTCAAAATATCGGCAAGCAGGCCCCCACTCCAGCCTAATGTAATGACTTTTCCATTACGTAGACGGTAGTATGGATTAGCACTCAATAGGTTATATGAGCTGTCATCCTTTTCTGATAGGCGCTGATTTTCTATTAAACAATAAACATTGTAAAAAGGACCCAACCTAACTACTTCTTCGATCCCTATGTAGTCTATATTCTCATTATTAAGTGTGAGAAAACCATCTCTATTTAGTAGCCATCTTTCGAAATATGGTTTTCTGGCGTTATTAATATCGGAAATTGGGTTGCCTATCTTGCAATTTATGCCTATCGATGTCAATTGTTCTACAAGGATCTTCATTTCAAATATTGGCATTTAGTAACTTGATCAATAATGTTTATCTGTTAGATATATTTGATGTAACAGCTATACCGTGTAGTTTCTCTAGAAAAGGAATTACTATGAATGTAATAATAAGCAGCAAAGGATAAGAGAGATTATTTATGACCAGTATAATATATCAAGGAAATAGAAATATTCTTATCATATTCTACAAACTATCCATACAAGGAAATATCAACTAAACATATTATCTTCCATCAACAACTTTACAATAGTTCTGACTCCAAATCCTGTTGCTCCCTTTGGATTATAGCTTCGTTCATATGTTCCTTCCTGTGTCCATGCGGTTCCTGCAATATCTATATGTATCCATGGAATATCATTAGTAAAATTTGACAGAAATGCTGCTGCAGTTATAGCGCCACCTGGCCTGCCACCAATATTTTTGATATCTGCAATAGAGCTCTTTATTTGTTCATTGAATTCTTCATATAATGGAAGCTCCCATATCTTTTCACTTGTTCTATCAGATACCTTGTGCAGCTCGTCGATAAACTTTTTGTTTGTTCCTATTACAGCAGCCACGTTGGTTCCAAGTGCAATGATACATGCGCCAGTGAGAGTTGCTAAATCGATAACTGCCTTTGGATTATAACTAGCGATTCCAAAAGATAAAGCATCAGCAAGAATCAGTCTACCTTCTGCATCAGTGTTCAAAACTTCAACTGTTTTACCATTATACATTTTGATTATGTCTCCTGGTCTATAAGAAGTACTAGATGGCATGTTTTCAACTGAGGGGATAATCCCAACAACATTTATTGGCAATTTAAGAGATGCAACTGCTTTCATAATAGCAACAACATTACAGCCCCCAGATTTATCGAATTTCATTTCATCCATTTTGTCACTATCTTTTAAGGAAATTCCACCAGTATCAAATGTTACTCCTTTGCCGACTAATAGGTATGGTCTCTGATCACCGGTAGAACCATGATACTCCAAAATTATCAGCTTTGGAGGATTTTGACTTCCCTTTCCCACCGAGACTATTCCATTGAGTCCCATTGATTCCATTTCATATCGTTCTACAATTCTCGTTTTTAGTCCATATTTGGTTCCGACCGATACTGCAATACTAGCTAATTGAGATGGAGAACAATCATTCGGAGGAAGATTGCTTAGGTCACGTGCAAGGTTTACTGCCTCAACCAAGAGACATGTCCTATCTATGATTGGTTGAATCTTGTTCTTATCATCGTTTATAAGTATTCTAACTTGCTTAACCTTCGACTCTTCTCCTTTATCATTTGTTTTGTACCTATTAAAAGAATAAAGCGATAGAGCAATACCCTCAGAAATTGCTTCGATTAAACCTTCATCTAAATTTGAGAAGGGTAAAATAGAAAATTCTGAAATTTCCATTTCTCTTGCCTTTACGGCAGCTTTTGCTGATACAATTCTTGCTATTTCATTGTTGAATTTGTCTTTTTTTCCAAGACCCATAAGCATAATTTTTTTCATTGGACCTTTGTCCATTGTTGGAATAATTAACCTCGCCCCTACGACAGCTTTAAACTCTTTGTTTGATATGATTTCCTTGATGGTATAATATAACATTGGGTCAAGTCCTTTTGAATGTGAAAATTCGTTTTCATTTTCGTAGACTCCAACGACTAAAAGGGGGGTTTGATTTTGTTCAATTGTTGCCTGTTCTACTTTGATCTGAACCATTGTGAATTATTACACTTCAACACTTAATTTAAATTATTGAAGCGTAATTCATTCATAATCTATGTTTGTTACCGTCTTCTCTTTTCGTAAATTATTCTAGAAATGATATCGCTGTTTTGTATCATTCCAGTGACATATCATAGTAGATAGACACCACATTGGTCCCCGCCTGTGAATGTAGAACGCTATTCTGATGATAATAGTAATAAATCGCCTATATCTTTTTATTTTTGTTAGTCTCGCCTTCTATTATGGCGTATAAGTCATCTGATGGTTGTTGTTGCCATGGCTTTTAGTATGCGATATCTGGATTTAAAAAGAAAAATACGTGATGTCAGGATGCTTGCAATACAAGGAATTGCGAAAGCTGGTTCTGGTCATCCGGGCGCATCGTTCTCAGCGGCCGAAATAATGGGAGCTCTGTACTTTAGAAAAATGAAACATGATCCCTTAAATCCAAATTGGGAAGACAGAGATTACTTCGTAAATTCTAAAGCTCATTCCGCTCCTGGTTTCTATGCAACTCTGGCGGTTGCAGGTTATTTTCCAGAAGACGAAATAAAGGATTTGCGAAAGCTTGGCTCCAGACTTCAAGGACATCCTGTAAGATATAGCGAGCAACAGAAACACCATAGTGTGCCAGGAGTAGAGTATTCTGGGGGATCGGAGGGTATTGGATTGTCGGTATCGATCGGTATAGCACTAGGCAATAAATTAGATAATAAAGAGAATCATATTTACACTTTGATAGGTGATGGAGAATCAAATGAAGGACAGATTTGGGAAGCTGCAATGGCAGCGCCGAAGTTCAGATTAGATAATTTAGTAGCGATATTGGATCGTAATCGCATACAACAAGATGGTTTTACTGAAGACATCATGCCTCTTGATCCAATGCGTGACAAGTGGTCGGCTTTTAACTGGAATGTTATCGAGATCAACGGTCACAAGGTTGAGCAGATAATTGACGCGGTGAACAGGGCGAATTTGGTTCAAGATAAACCTACTATAATCATTGCTAATACAATCAAAGGAAATGGGATAAAGCATATGGCTAATGTCCCTCAATGGCACGGAAAGGCACCTCCTAATAAACATACCCCTTTATTATTAGAAGAACTTGAAAGTGAATGTCTGATTGCTCCATCAATCATTGCAGGAACGCGAGAAAATTACGAAGAGAAAGTTAGAGCTGCAGAACGTGGTGACGCTGACATTATTCACCTAGATGTCATGGATGGAAAGTTTGTACCCAATATTACTTTCTTTGCCGAAACCATTAAGAAATTACGACATATTACTAGTCTTCCTTTTGATGCGCATCTCATGATTGAAAATCCGCTTGAGCATATAGAAGAGTATATTGATGCTAGATGCGACATAATCACTGTTCACGCAGAAGCATGTGATGAATTTGAGTTTGCCCAGATAAATCAAAAACTTCTTTCGAATGGTATAAGTCCCGGTATCGCGATTAACCCCGGCACAGAGCTTCCAAAGTGGGTTTATTCCCATCTTAACGATATTGATGTTGTTATAATAATGTCTGTAGATCCCGGTTTTGCCGGTCAGAAATTTGTTCCCCAGATTCTGCCAAAAATGGTGTTAACGACTAGAAAATTAAGGGAGAATGGATTCAATGGATATATTGAAGCTGATGGCGGTATTGACGCCACTACTTTACAACAAGTATACGACATTGGAGCCAGGATTCTTGTTGCGGGAAATGCGGTATATGGCAGCACTGATATTCATGCTGCTATTATCCAGCTCAAACATAAAGCAAATGTTGCATTAGAAAAGAGACTTCTTGAACATGCAACTACATTAGGAATAAGATCAGATTGGATGAAGACACGTAAACATATATTGATTCCGCTAGCAAACGAATTGGGCATAGAGGAGGAATTTCATGCAATTAAGTAGTGAGAAAAAAACCGCTGATATGAGAGGAGCTTATGGCGATACTATAGTAGAATTAGGAAAAATTAATCACAATATAGTTTGTGTTGGAGGCGATACCACAGAGTCTCTAAAAACAAACAAATTTGGAGATTACTATCCTGATCGAATGTTCAATATAGGAATTGCAGAAGCAAATCTTGTCTCTATTGCAGCAGGCCTTGCAATTGCTGGCAAAATTGCATTTGCTAGTACTTATGCAGCTTTTCTGCCGGGTCGCTGCCTTGATCAAATCCGTAATACTATTTGCTATCCAAATTTAAACGTAAAACTTGTAGTTTCTCATGCTGGATTAACCGTAGGACCAGATGGAGCATCACATCAACAGATAGAAGATTTCTCAACTATGCGAGCCATTCCTAATATGCGAGTAATTGTTCCTGCAGATGCAATTGCAGTAAGACAATTGATCAAGATAATTGCCCAAATTCCTGGTCCATTTTATGTACGGCTTGCAAGGCCTGCTAGCCAGGTAATCTATGCAGATGACGAAATATCTTTCAATTTAGGCAGGGGAAATGTTTTGCGTGATGGATCAGATGTAACTATAATATCATGTGGTCTTATGGTTGCAAGATCCTTGAAAGCCGCTGATATACTTGAAAGTGATGAAGGTATTTCCTGTCGTGTCATAGACATGTTTTCTATTAAACCTATTGATAAGGATCTGATAGCTAAATGTAGCAAAGAAACTGGAGCAATAGTGACTGTTGAAGAACACAATATAATTGGAGGATTGGGCGGTGCTGTAGCCGAGATGACCGCAGAAAGCTATCCTGTGCCAATAAAACGTGTAGGCATACATGATACATTTGGAGAATCTGCCAGAGACGAAGAAATTGATATATTATTAGAAAAGTATGGCTTAGCAGTAACAGAAATAACAAAGGCTGTGGTAGAATCTAGGAGTAGAATCAAAAAATGAAAATATTTCTCGATACTGCTAATTTAGAAGATATTAAGACATTTAATGATATGGGAGTTGTCGATGGTATTACTACAAATCCTACTCTTCTCTCAAAAGAAAAAGGCAATCCATCCCAAATAATGCGCGATATAGTGAGAATTATAAAGGGGCCAGTAAGTCTTGAGGTGGTCGGTACTCGATACGAAGAAATGTTAGAGGAGGCCCATAGGCTTAAGAAGTATGGTCAAAATGTCGTTGTTAAAATCCCAATGATTCCAGATGGCATTAAAGCAGTTAAAAGCCTAAAAGAAGAAGGTATAGAAACTAACGTCACGCTCATTTTTTCCGCTAACCAAGCAATTCTTGCAGCTAAGGCTGGAGCATCTTATGTCAGCCCATTTATTGGAAGATTAGACGATGTTGGACAAGAAGGAATGGCGCTTATCAGAGAAATTATTCAAATATTTAAAAACTATCAGATCGAATCTAAAGTTCTTGTGGCAAGCATTAGACATCCTCTACATGTTATCGAGGCAGGAAAGATTGGTGCACATGTGGTGACATTACCTTCCGACGTCCTGAGAAAAATGATGATGCATCCACTCACAGACAAAGGGCTCACTGGATTTCTTAATGATTGGGAGAAGGTAAAGACCCAAAATCCTAATCTATTAATCTAGGCACGAAGTAAATTTATCACCTTTTTAGGTATATCTTGCAACCTACTAACGGCCATGGTCTTCTCGTAATTCAAATAAATTAAATTGTGGCCTATACTAACTGAGTCACTAAGATTTCTACCAACTCCGATTGACACCATATGTATACCCATCTTTCGATATAATAAAACCATTTCACGGACGGAATTAAAGTCAGATGGCTCACCATCCGTTAGTGTAACCATAATGTCAGGTTTAAACGATTTTATCATAGGCTGTAACAACCCATAAATTTCAGCAAGTGGAGTTCCACCACTTGCCTTTATCTGCACCAATCTCCGAGCACTAATTACCGACCATTTTATATTAGCTGGTTTTATTACCCAGCATTTCACTCGTCTTTCGTCAGTGCTAAAAGCAAAAACTGCAAATTTTATACCAAGATAATGTAGCGCTTCACATAGTGCGATAGTAGCCCTCTTGTATTCTAACTCGACATCTTCTATGCTACTAGAATGATCAAGCAAAATTACAACTTTTGTTTTAATCGAAAGTTTATAATCAATCAAAAATGTCTTGGGCAAGCTTTCAGCATAACTTTCGGGATCGAATTCTTCTCCCATATCTCCATGTCGTTCTATCCAGCCCGTTTTCCAGTTTCTGAAAGACGCCTTTACCTTTTGGATTAAATCAGTATCATAAATAGAGGTTTCATCTACATCCATTTTCTGAGGAATACTAAGTCCAAAGTTTTCCAAACTTTCATAACCTTTGTTCTCAGTCTTCTTACTTTCTTTTACCAAACTTTCGAATTCGCTAAGAATTTCATTACCTTCAACTATCTCTTTTAATGCCTTTTTATCATCTTTGTAGTTATGTTTCATGGTTACTAGTTTTTCTAGCTGTTTTAGTACATCGCTTTGGCTCAGTGACATTCCAATTCTTGTTCTTGGAGCAATGATGGGAATTGATGAAAGGGGATCAAGTTCAAGTATTTTAATTAATTGTGAAATATGTTGCTCTATCCATTCAGTCTTGTAATTATTGTCAATAGATTCTATTACTTTATTGTTGGCAAATTCCGAGGCCTTTTTTACTCTTTCAAATTCCCCGCCATATAATTCACCTTTCAGATAACCTGTTAAAAAATACTGGGAGAATGCCTCTGATATCTTATGTCTTCCATGAATTGAATTTAGGAGAGGACGCGACAACCAAGACATTCCTTCATTGAATATGAGCTCATTTCTCATTCCATTCCATTGACGTAATCCCAATAATTCTATACGCTTAGTTTCCACAGTATTGAGAAGAAATCCAAAGGCATGATCATAACTTAAGACTTTAGTTGAGTGGAGCAGTCGCATTGATTCGTACCATAATGCAACACGCCATTGTCGATATTTTTGAAAATCAGTACCTGGATAATAATTCAGAAATGGAAGAACAATCTGATTCTTGTCTGGTTTTCCCATAGGGATTTTGTCTTGTGTCAGAACAATCACAGCTTTGGGATTTCTAGACCATCTTCTAGCCAAAAAAGTAGCAATGTCCAATAATACGTCATTTCGCATAATCATATTATTTGATATTGACGATGTTATCACAGCCTAGTTACCAAAGATCGATGTTATCATATCCATAACCTTTCGATACTCGACCTCTCCCCACTGATCATATGCATTGGCAAAAACAATTTCTGCAACTTCTTTTGGAGCAAGATCCTTATTAAGAAGTTTTGCAAAAGCAATTGTCTCCCTTAAACTCGGACTATAGTATAACTCTTCCACAGCAGCGGCCTCCCGTAGACTTCGAGCCAATTTAATTGCATCTCTGATATCATTTGTTTTCGAATTATCGATCGTAGCATGTTGTTTTATGATCTCCAATTCTACATCTTCAGGAGGATAATCTAACCTCACCCTTACTGGAAACCTGCTTAAAAGCTGAGGTGGTAATTCTTTTGTTCCTACATGTGAAAGTGGATTAATTGTTGCAATTACAAACCAACTATTAGAGGCGTTGATTATCTGTCCTTCTGCCTCTTTCAGTACAAGTTGCCTTCTGTCATCAAGGGCTTCATCAAGTCTCAATAATACATCTGGTTCTGCAGCGTTTAATTCATCAAGATATAGCAAACTTCCATCTCGCATAGATTTTACAAGTATGCCCTCAACAAAACTAACATCTCCTTTGTCAAGAGTTTTACTCCCTATAAGATGAGACTCTCTCGTTCGAAGACTGAAATTAACAGAGTATAACTCTTTTTTCATCTTTGAGGCAAATTTTCTAACAAGAGTTGTTTTGCCAGTTCCTTTTGGCCCAATAATCAACGCAAAGAGTCCTGTTTCATGAGCCTTATTCAATATTTCAACAGCATTATTCCAATCAAGGTAATTTATTTCCATCATCATACGGTCAGATCACCTAGATAAGTTTCATTAACATAATACATAAAAACTATAGCTATTTACCAAATATTCAAGAAAATAGATTATTTCAGATTATCAACCAGCACGAATAGTCAGCTTTTTGTTGCTCAGATAGTCATTGAGAAGGACTTTATCTATTACTGCAGGATTAATATAATAAGATCTTCCTTTGACATATTTTTCCATCTCATTAACGTAATCCAGTAAAGAATCTTCTTCACTTATCATAATAGTATCGATTTCTATTCCTAAACTGCGGCATTTTTTTGCTTCTGCTATTGTCCGCTCTCCTATATATTGATCCACTTGCCTGTAGCGATAACAAAGATACACAAGCTGTCCGGATGAAGTATCGAGGCTCAGATCTTTATTATCTTTCACTGATTCGATAGTTTCCTTATCTGGCACATAAAAATGAGAATATGGTCGCTGAGACAATATCTTGTCCTGTTCTTTTTTATCCTCAATAAAGCATGCACTAGGATGGCCGTCAGTAATCAAAACTATTCGTCTGTTCAAAGCACCATCTTTTTGCAATATTTTTTTTGCCAATCTAAAAGCTGCCTGATAATTTGTATAATGGAGAAAGTCAGAACCAGGTTCAAACGTTTGTAAATATGGGATGTCTTGTGGAGCAACCTTTGACGCCAAAGCTCCGAATCCAATTATGTAAATAGAATCTGAGGGAAAATATTTTCGATTTAAAAGAAAAAGGCTCCAGAGCGCTCTTTTGGCAGCCTCAATTCTTGTCATATCACCGAACATAGAAGAGTATCGCATTGTGGAGCTTAAATCAATACAATACACTAAAGCGATTCGAATATCTTGCATTGTCTCATATTCTTCTAAGTCTTCTACCTCTATATCCAGAGGAATTTTGATCTGATCAGTTTTTTTTGCCATTCGCTGCACCGTATTCAATAAAGATCTAGGAACATTGAGAAGCCTAATATCATTGCCGATTTCATACTTTCGTGTAGTATCTATAAGGAGAGATCCGCTTCCATGCATTGGGGTTTCATGTAATCCAAAATCACCTGACTTTAGTGCCTTCAAAATGTCATTTAGAATTTTCCCACCAATACTTATGAAGCCCTTTGAGCTAAGCCATTTCTGAGAATCTTTTAAATAGCCTCTTTGTATTAGTTGAGTCACAATGGGCATTCCTAAATCTTCCCGATCCTCATCATTTGTTTTCATAGTTTGTCCCTTTTTAACTCCTTTTTTAGCACTATCAGAATAGTCTGGTTCGTTTGAGATAACATCTTTCAAGATCTGTTCTAGTTGTTGCAAATTAGGAGTCCGTTCTCTTAGGGATTCTCGTCCAATGGCCTGAAGTAACTTTTCCAGCATTTCATTAGGCATAT
This sequence comes from Nitrososphaeraceae archaeon, assembly GCA_035642715.1. Classification (GTDB taxonomy): domain Archaea; phylum Thermoproteota; class Nitrososphaeria; order Nitrososphaerales; family Nitrososphaeraceae; genus JAJNBK01. The sequence goes on from DASQRW010000075.1 coordinate 19,029, forward strand.
TTTGAGAGTCATTATCTTTACTTTTCGTATGATTTTGATCTTCGCTCTCTTCAGCAGAAAAATAAGCAAATCTTTTTGTTCCACTCGTACTTTTAGTATGTAGATACATAGCTATTATCCTTTTTATTTAGCAAAGGTGGTTGAATCCATCTGAATCCCTCCAGAATTACCTCAGTAACAGATGCAGTAAACTCACCATCCAAGTCATCTACAATAGACAAACTTTCCGTGTTTATTCCAAGATCTTTCGCTTTATTGACAAATTCTTTCTGCTCTTCTGTCACAGTAGCAATAGTATCGTTTATAATCTGTTTTAAGCTGGGAAATTTTGCCAATTGCGATTCATAGTCTGTAGAATCAGATCCCTTAGCCCCCAGAATTACTTGAGAAACCAAAAATTCCTTATTCTTTGCAAACTCATTTTTTAATTTTGTTTTTTGTTCTGGAGTTAAGTTTTGAACATATTCAAGAGAAACATCTTTTATTGCGTTTTCAATAATTGAATCTAATACATTCATTCTATTGTGGTAATTATCTTCTATTTCAGACAATTCAAATTTGGCCGATTGATGTATGCTATGAATGTCACAAAACCTTGGTACAGCTTTTACATAATGCAATACCGATCTAGCTCGTTCTGCCTCGCCAATCATAGCTTCCATTGAATGCACTGCCATTCGCACGCTTACGCCCTTATCATGGTTGATTTCATGATGAGACCTGGCTAATTGTGTTATTTTACTAAGGGTCCGTAGGATAAATATTGGAAGAAATACGTTTTTAATATCTGCAATTCTTATTTCCTGAGCGATAATAAGCATCTCATGAATAACGTTTCTGGGGTAATGAGTAGATATGTGACTTCGAAGTCTATCGAACAAAGGTTCTATGATCTTTCCTGAATGAGTATAATCTACAGGGTTTGCAGTTGCAATGATTTTGACATCAGGCTTGAATATCACGGGATAAGATCCTGTTGTAAATTTGCCCTCTTGTAAAACGCTCAGTAATGCTACCTGTTTTCGCGGATCGAGAACAGGAAGCTCATCAATGCATAGAATACCATGACGCGCCTGTAATAACTGACCTGGAGAATATGAGGCTATGTCATACAATTCAACGCCCTTCTTAGCAATTTTAATTGCGTCGATCTGTCCTACTAGGTCTTTAACAGAAATATCAGGTGTAGCCAAGACGTATCTATATCTATCAGCACCGTCGATCCAATCTATTTTTGTATCCAACTTGTTATTTCTAATATTATCCTCGCACTCCTTAGAGACATTAAATTCTGGAGAAGAACGAGCAATTTCAGATTCAGTAAGTAATGAAATTAGCTGACCTTCTGGTATTGTAGTGGGTATATCATTTGTAATTGTTCCACGGACTATCGGAATCGGTGAAAGCAGATTCTTCGAGACAGATTCTGCAATTTTCGTCTTTGCCTGTCCTATCTGGCCTACAAAAAGCATATCATGTCCAGATAGAATTGACCTATTTACGGAAGGAATTACATCGTCTTCATAACCAATAATACCAGAATAAGGATGTTCCTCTTTTTTCAATCTTATGATGAGGTTACCACGCATTTGTTGTTCAACTGAAACATGTTTATAATTTATTTTTAGTAGATCTTCTAAAGTATCGATCTGCTTGTAGTCTTCAGGAACTCCGGGCATTAATTCAGTATATTTTGGTTTAGATGCATAGGAATGATGTACAATATCCTCTATATTTTTAGAATTCATAAATTATTAGAAGATTTCGCTTCTGTGACAAATTTAAACATTATCAATTGAGGACTAGCAGTATTCTAATGTGTAGGTTAGAAAATTATACAACCGCTTTATCTATTGTGTTTTAGGGAATCATACTTGCTTTTGCATTCTGTAAATTATTTCTTTATATTTTATATGTTATTAAACGATTTTTATAGTTATTCTATTTCACTCAGTCCTATATCCCGAAGCATCTCTCTGTCTTATTTCCGGCGATATCTATCTAATTGGAGGCAGTTTATATTTGTACATTCATCTAGGATAATCAGAGATAGATAATTAAAAAAAATATTAAAAAATATATAGAAATGGGAATCAAAGGGTATATCCCATAGTGAGTTTTAATTATATGCACAAATAATTAAAAATAATATTCCTTTGTGCTTTTTTCTTGAAATATTATATATTTTGGTAGACGTTGTGACGTATTATTCTTCTTCTATAAATCGAGTATGGTTTTTATTAAGGAATCTTCTTCATTTTTTTGATTTGTCAGCAGCAGAGTATAAACACATCCTAAGAATTGCTGGAAAGGATATTGAAGGAAGCAAAAAAGTTATTGTTGCTCTTAGTAAAGTTAAAGGTGTCGGTTATAATTTTGCTCATGTTTTACTTCAATCATTGAACATTAATCCAAATAGCAGAGTAGGTTTCCTAACGGATAGGGAATTAACAGATATTGAAGCTGCTATAAGAGATCCCTCAAAAGCGAGAATGCCAGAATGGTATCTGAATAGGAGAAAAGACATGGATACAGGTTCTGATAGACACTTGATTACCTCAGATCTCGATTTTATGATTTCTAATGATATTGATCGAGAAAAGACAATTATGAGTTGGCGTGGCTATAGACATATGTTTGGTTTAAGGGTTAGAGGCCAGTGTACAAGAACTACTGGAAGAAAAGGCGGTGCAGTAGGAGTGAAAAAAATTGGCAAACCTATGCCTTCGGCTGTGTCGAGCACTCCGAGTAAGAGTACTGGTCCAGCAGCTGCATCTCCAACGGGTGGAGTTGCGAGTAGCACCAAACCTGCGGCAGGTGCAGCAGTTGAAGAGAATACAGATTCAACAGCGCCTAAGAAATAAAGGTGGATGAGAAATGGGAGATCCTCGTAAATCTAAAAAAAGGTTTCACAGACCAAGAAGGATTTGGACAACTGACCAACTTAATTCAGAACTTTACATAGTAGGTTCATACGGTCTGCGCAATAAGCGAGAATTATGGCGGGGCCAGACAGAAGTAGCGAGACTCAGAAATCAGGCCCGTGCATTACTTGCTATTCCAGCAGAAGTAAGACACGAGAAAGAAGCACAGTTGTTAAATTTCCTAAATAGGCAGGGACTCATTAATGAATCTGCAAGTCTTGACGATGTCTTGAACCTCAAGATTGAAGATCTACTTGATAGAAGACTTCAGACAATAGTTATGAAAAAGAATGGTTCTAAATCGCCTCATCAAGCCCGGCAAATGGTCGTACATAAGCATGTATCTATTGGCAACAGATTCGTCAATATACCAGGTTATCTAGTAAAAAGAGAAGAAGAATCCCAGATTTTATTGCATATAGCCGTTGGCACTCAATCTCAGCCACAATGACTCAAAACAAATATTCTATCAGTAAATTTTTAAAATTACTGAAAGTTTAAAGGCAAATGTGCTCTAGGCTCAATAGCATAAATACCACTCCGATGAACCTTTATTATTAAGTAGATTAAGACATGAGTCTAAATTTTTAAGATATATGGAAACTCGTAACATCAGATTTATCCATTAAAATAAATTATCACTTCTGCTAAAACCTGTTTATCATTTACTTGGTTGCTCTTGTTCATTGTTATAATTTTTGGGTTGATGAATATATCGGGTCCTTCTGTTTATACCATATACATTAGTGCTACTCTGTTGATGATAAATATCATATTTGATAAAGTTAGTATCAAATTCATTCCAAATAAAGTTCAAAGATAGGGTAGAATTGTATAAAACATTCTAGGTGAAGCTGTAACTAAATGATTTAATAAAAAAGATTAAGAAAGGAAAGGCGCTATTCATTGGAAATTCCAAGAGTAGGTGACTATTATAGGTATACAACTATAAAAGTAGAGAGTAGAGATATAAAAAACTAACAGATTATGGAAAGCATGGCCATTCACTATCTGATGTGATAGAAAAACTACTCAACTATTATGAGGCAAAGGAAGGAAAACCTCAAAAGAAGGTAAAGCTTTAAAAAGTGCGAAAATGTATGTAGCGCATATGAAAGAAATTTCATGAAAGTTTCATGAATACTTTCAAGCACTTTCATCCACCCTTTTTTGACTGATCTATAAATAATAGTAGCATCTATTTTATGCGATGTCTGAGAATGTTACCGACGAAGAGAACAAAAAGACCGTTGGTTTCAAAGTTAGTGCGCACGAATATAATGTACTAAAACAGTACGCGAAAATATTCTACGGACAAATGATTGAAGATCCAAACACAAAAGAATACAGGCGAATCATAGAACAATTTCGGTTCGTATGCTTATACGAAATGCAACTTACCCCTGGTACAGTATTAGTACATTATGCAGACACAGTATCCAGAACAAAAACAGGTACAAAGTAATTCGTTATTAAAAAAGAGAGATAAAGGAGCAATATCCAGATGACAACTATACTAAAGAGGAAGTGTACGACGCTAGATAGAAGAGAACTAGAATAACGACATGAACAAGTAGAAGATGATGAACAGTCACGTAGGCCCACAAAGATAGAGAATTATCCATCCGCGTCGCAAAGAGCAGGCAACATTGACTTATTATCCCCATACCTCTTTTTTTATTAGTTCTTTGTATAATTTCCAGTGGCGATATTTTGCCATTTGTCTATAGTATATGGAATCAAATTTACGCAGCTGCTGTAACTTCCAATACTCTGTAATAGTTAATTGCTCTGATTGTCTAACATTTAATGCTATGGCTACTTGTAGTGGTGTATTTCCGTTAGAAAACAGTTCATAGGTGCTGGTGGAAAATTACGAGGAAGATGGTTATCGATTCTTAGTAATATATAAAAGAAAAATATTACCTAAGCATATTGGGTTCCTTATATGATCTCTCCTATCAAACAATTAAGTTTAGAAATCAAATTCATCCTTTAATTGGTATTAATATGAAATTGAAAAATAGAGCCTCATCGAATCTGTTGTCGTTTGCTCCTAGAGTCTATGAAGGCTTGACAGCAGTAATATATTGTATATGCTATTGTCTGTTCGCATCCATTATCAAATTAGTAAATCTTCTATAATTAATAATGATAATAATTCCATAATACTATTAGCATTGTTTTTTCTTTCTTTTTTTACTGTTACTGTATGGTGGTTGAAAGATTAAATATACCTTATAATGGTATAGAACTCTTTTTAATAACGGTTTTAAGACTCATAATAAATAAAGTAGTTGTGTGTTCTATTATCGGTTATACAGGAAGATTATATGCAGCTCCCATCCTGGTTCAAAGCTTAAAAAGGATGGAATATAGAGGATATGATAGCGTCGGTATTGCTACCATAAATAATGGTAAAATACTTATACGAAAGGGAATAGGTAAGGTTGCGGAAGTAAACGAATCGTTACATCTGGGACATTTGCCTGGACAAATAGGCATAGGTCATACTAGGTGGGCAACCCATGGAGGGGTTACTGATAAAAATGCGCATCCACATCCTGGATGTACGGATAATATTGCAGTTGTTCATAATGGAATTATCGAGAATTACAGCGAATTAAAAACAGAATTAATTAGTCTTGGACACAAGTTTAAGAGCCAGACAGATAGCGAGGTTATTGCGCATTTACTTGAACTGCATTATTCATCACATAGAGATATAAGGCAAGCAATGATAGAAACGTGTAAAAAATTAAGCGGTACCTATGCATTTGTTGCTGTTTTTGAAGATGGCACTGTTAGCGGCGCTAGATATGATGAACCGCTTATAATCGGAATTGTAGACTCTGGATGTTTTATTTCAAGTGATGTTCTTGGATTTATAGAATATACAGATAAAGCTATTTTTCTTGACAACAGGGACATCGTAGTTAGCAATAGAGACAGATTGGAGTTATTCGATTTCGATGGCAACTCTGTTACACGCCCTATTACACAAGTAGCTTGGGAACTAGGAGCAGCAGAGAAAGGCAAATACACACATCATACATTGAAAGAAATTCATGAACAAATACAGACGATAACAGAAGCTGGAAATCAGAATAATGAAAAATTATATAGTTTTTGTGACATATTATCAAATGCAAAAAACCTATACATTACTGGTAGTGGGACAAGTTACCACTCAGCATTAATTGCGAAGCACTTGTTTTCCAGATTTGCTAAAATTCGTTGTGAGACAATAATGTCAAGTGAGTTTCAATATATGCTTGATTCTGTCGATGACAAATCGGTGCTAATTGCAATTTCTCAGAGCGGGGAGACAGCCGACGTTTTGCAGGCGGTTAAAATAGCTAGGCAGATGGGATCAAAAATACTCTCAGTTGTCAATATTCCTACCTCATCCGTAGCCAGAATCAGTGATTCTTTTCTCAGCGTAAACTGTGGTCCAGAGATTGGTGTAGCAGCAACAAAAAGTTTTACTGGGCAACTTTCAGTTCTCTACAGCATTGTAGACACATTGTGCAATGGTTGCGTTGGAGTTTCTGGAGATAAATCAGAAATCATCAAGGCCATAATGCTCGTTCTTGATGATGAAATAAAAATTGCAAAAATAGTAGATACCATGGAAGATGTAAAGGATATTTACATTCTAGGAAGATCATTGCATTATCCTATATCTCTTGAAGGAGCATTAAAAATTAAGGAATTGGCATACATTCATGCAGAGGGGATACCTGCTGGCGAAATAAAACACGGCCCACTTGCACTAATAGAAAAAAATACTATTGTAATAGTAATTAATCCTTCAGATGCTACATATAACAGTACTATCTCCAGTGCTCATGAAATAAAAGCAAGGGGAGCGACAGTCATCGGCATCTCTGATAAAATGGACGAAGTATATGATCACTTCATCAAAATAGCGAAAGTCAGGGATCCTCTCTTTCCTCTGGTAGAGGTCATTCCATTACAGATTTTGGCTTATTATCTTGCGTTAAAGAAAAAGGCGGATCCTGATTACCCGCGTAATTTAGCAAAATCTGTCACTGTAAGGTAGAGATTCTAATTTCAAATTTTTAATTTAAAACATGATGATAATACATCTATATATACATATACATATATATATACATACATAAAGAAGATATAGATTACATTTTTTTAACATAAATTTAAAAAATATAATTTGAACAATGTTAAACTATGACGATATAAAGACAGAAGAAAATCTAATTAAGAAAATATACATTTATTATTATCTAATCCACATTATATAAGACTACCAGTAAGCATCAAGATAGTAGTAATAATGAACCTCTGCAATTTGCACATTCCACTTCTGTTGGTTGAGTACAGTTGTGAACTAGTAGCACAATCAAGACCAAAAGTGAAATCAAACAAACCTTAAGTGTTGTTGATTAACTTGTCAAAAGACAATTATGTAAAAGTTTTCGATGCAGATAGAAAGCGTAACCATATAATCTTCGAAGATAGCTAAATATTTCGTGCGACTATGGCAACTGTAGATTATAGATAAACTCTAATGGAATTACTTTCGAGACCAGCCACGTAACATGACGATCCTCCCTAGAGACAATACCAGCCTTATTCCAAATAGCTCTCGATAAAGTTTTGATAACTCTTTCCTGAAAAAGATAACTGAAAATAGCGATTACTAATATATGTATTAGATCATCTGCTTTTTTTGGTATATATAATATTGGTCATGATCTTTATGGTGTAGTACAGGTAGAAAATTACGACCATCGTTGAGTCGAGTGTTGTGTTCGTGTACCTTGTCTTGAATTAAAGGTTGTCTCTCTTGGTGGATGAGGGCTATCATTTTCATGTCCTGGATGTGATCTGATGTGCAACCAGTATTGCGAATTTGTGATTGCATTTTTACAAATAGGACAGTTTGCATATCCACATTTATGATATCCTATAAAGTCAGGATGGATTGTTAATCTGCATTTATCACATTTATTATTTTGCAAAATATGTTCAGTTTAATTTAACATCAAGTAACATAAGGATGTATTGGCTAGCTGCGGTCTTTTTAGGTGAGTATTTGTTCACAGTACTAGTCCAAGATTATATTGTTCCTTCGTTTTCTCTGTAAGGTAAAGAAGGTTTGGCTAGCTTTACCAATTTATACACTAAACATCTATAATAATAATATCAAGGACGTTCAATAAAAAATGACCAGCAAGAAAAGAAAAATAAAATGCCATTGCTTATGTTAAAATGTATTACTTGAAGTCTTTTCCGGTCTCTATAATGCCGAAGAAAATAATAACGATGACTTCAAGTTAACTGCTAGAAGTAAGATGCTTGAAATATTTTCTCGCGGACACTAGTACTAGTTAGATTATAACTTTATTTTTTCGATCATGAGGATTTTCTGGCATTGCTACTACATTTATATTTTACATCAATATAGACTGTATTCAAACTTCCTAAACCAGTAGTAACAGTAGCTAGCCGTCATCAACATTCAAAAATAGAAGATAGGCCAACTTCAATGCTCCTCCTGATATTATTGCCAGATTAGGTTTACCTTTGGTTGTTACGTGAACCTTATTCACAGATTTACAATGACCATAATAAAGATATTGATAATCCACCACTAAAGTGTATTTGCTAAGATCTGTATTAACGTCTGCACAGTGATACTATAATATTACTTGTTGCAGTTGTGATATGATATAGACAAAAATTCGATTACAAACAATAGGGTTTGTGATATCAAAACGGTTTTATTTTAAACAAGAAGAAATATCAAGATATTTCCCTGATCCATAATCAATCACCACTTGCCATAAATGCTAGAAAATCTTTTTTTGATCTGGGTTGTAACACGTAATTTGTCTTCTTCTCTGCTTCGATAGTGGATGTTGGAGACGGTCCATAGTCATGGCCAGGATAAACAGTTAATGATCCATCAAGTGTTGCAACTTTATCAAATAGGCTATGATACATTTCAGCAGGATCGCTTCCTGGAAGATCAGTTCTACCGCAATTTCCTATAAATAACGTATCACCAGTAAACACTAATTCCCCGTCAGCAATAAGGCACATACTATCTTTAGAATGTCCGGGCGTATGCAATATTTTTATCTGTATTTTTCCTAGTTTGATCGTCTCGCCATCATCTACTGCAATCTGTTTGTCAAGTGATGAATTTTTATGCTGAATTATTTTCGCACCTGTCGCTGCTGCCACTTGTTCATTTCCTAAAACGTGATCAAAGTGGCTGTGTGTATTGATGATATATTCGAGTTTCCAAGAGTTTTTCTTTAAATTATAAAATATCTTTTCCAAATTCCATGACGGATCTATTATAGCAGCTATGCGAGTATCCTCATCGACTATAATGTATGTAAAATTAGCCATCTGGCCTACAAGAAATTGGAAGACTTTCATGGAGATATCACAATACTCCCCTTTCGGCTTCTGGTGGTATGCCTATACGTTCTACATGAATGGTTCCTGTATATTTCTTGTTCTTGAGCAATCCTCTTTTCATTCTGTGGAAAGTAACCGTAGCATCAGCTTTTACACATTTCTCATGTACTAATCCCGTGTTTGGATCAAGCCCAGAAGGAACATCGATAGACACAACATAGGCTTTTGATGAGTTAATGAGGTCAATAGCATGTGCATTCGGGTAACGAATTTCTCCTTTTATTCCAGTCCCAAAGATTCCGTCAATAATAATATCAGCGTTATTAATTTTGGCTTTAATATCTTCATTTAGATCTTTGCCAAAAATTACTTCTACTGAATCCATTTTTTGTAATATTTCCCAATTAATACGTGCCTCTTCGCTCCGTATATCAGATGGATATCCCAATAGTATTACAGTCATATAAGCAGGGCAATAGCATGTTAAATGTCTTGAAGCAACGAACCCATCTCCACCATTATTCCCTAGGCCGCATAGAGCAACTATTTTCTTTTCTTTTAATCTAATTTTGAATTTGTTAACTATAAAATCAGCTAGTCCGTGTCCAGCATTCTCCATCATATAAACTCGACTCATTCCAATTAGATTATGACTATTATCTTCAATCTTGTACATTTGATCTGATGTAATAGATTTCATCCATCTGCTCGCTCAAGATAGATGAGAATAAGGCGAGATAAAAGCTCTCCTTCGCTTTTTTTTATAGATTGATTTATTATGAATCAAGTTTTGTACCTTAGTTACTCCGACTTTTTGAAATGGCATGGTGTAATTAGGTAGGTTTAATTTTGTGCATTCATTGCCACGAATGAAGAATATTTTGCCTTGGTAAGTACACTTTATCATTGTAATATCATTTATCTTATCGAGCTTATCTGCAATTTTGTAATATTCGAGCAGCTTACGATGTTCATAAACAATCCGACCTTTTCTCTTAAATCTTTTTTTCCGCATAAACTTAAATGCCAAAATAGCGTGTCTTGATTTGTAGAAGCTAAACATGTCTCGGATTTGCAAGCATCTGTATATTTGTTCTGAAGGAACGTATAATGCGTCACCCGTTCCGGATTTTGCTTCGATTGATAACAATACAGCGTCTATATTGTTAACAGCAATGATATCTGGTAATCCTGTACTAGAACCACCTAATCGTCGTGCATTCCACAACTCGCTATTTAATCTCTGAACGAGAGTATGTTCATAACTATACCCCCTGCTTCGACGAATATTCCTCAATCAAACATTGTCTCAGCATAAGGTGTTTAAATTTTTTCTCTGTCAATAATATTGAACCTTTTATTTAAGATACAGATTTTCATTATCTCTATTGTTTATCTAATTGTTATTTGAAAGAGTATCCCTAGTCATATTCTATGGGGCAAAACCAAGTTCCATCATAATGATAAAGTCTTTATTGAATTCTTTGTAAATGTAGCTATGTCATTTACAAATGTTCATAGCTCACTTGATGAGATTAACGGAGAGCTTCGAAATGTAGAAGAACGAAGAGAGACCTTAATTAAAAATACACGTGATGTAATCATACTCTGTAGCAAAGCAATCGTCGCTCTTCACAACAATGAGATGGATGAGGCGCGTAATAAAATAACTCAAGCAATGCTAATGCTGGACAAATTTAGAGAGTACGCGAAAACCGATCTGCACAAGTACATTGCAGTTGCTGAACAAGAATTGGTAGAGGCATATATGCTAAAGTCCATTGTTGAACAATCGCCATTACCAAGTAAAAGAGAGCTAAATGTATTAGGTTCATCCTATCTGACAGGATTGTTAGACTGCATAGGTGAAGTAAAACGAATGGTATATGACAGAATGAGAGTAGGAAAAGCTGGGGATGCTACAAAGTTATTTGCTATTATGCAAGATCTCTATAGCATGGTTTACCCCTTTTCAGTTTATGATAATTTAATCCCAGGCTTGAGGAGAAAACTAGATGTGTCAAAAATGCTCATAGAAGACATCAGAGCGGTCATTACTGAAGAAACAAGGCGAGCAATAATGATAGATGCTGTAGACAATTTGCAAAAGAATTTTTTAGATAAGCATTAGCCTACTCTTATTTTCTAGTTTTTCAAATTGTGGAAGAACTGCTTTTTGAACTAATTAATATTATTCCATACTTATATAATGCTGTCTTGAAATAAATGACATCATAAAATTTATCAGTTCATACACTTGATTCAATTATTTCAACTTCATAAACGCTTCATTTAGGTAGCCATTCAGAAGTCGTTGCCATTCCTGAAATCCCTGAGGATCGGATGGATAGTTGTTATAAAGATCCACCAATTTTTCATTCATATTAGCAGTAAATTTTAGACCATCTGCCAACCTCTTGTTCACTGCTCCTCGTATAATCATACCTAATTTATCCACACTGCTAAATTGGGGATGTTCGCCATTTGTGATTTTATCAATATCCATTTTAGACAGGAAGTGTTTCATACCATAGTTAATCTGCTCATTTGTCAAGCCTTGTAACATTCGACGGAATACTTCAAGTCCAGCGGTCTTATAGCCATAGTCATTAACGTAATCCTTATTATATTTCCATAAACCTTTCTCTGTAACATCCTCAGCTTCAATCGCTTCTACTGCATCTTTTCCAGCAATCGTAGCGGCTATAATTGCAGGACCTATTCCGCCTGCATCGAGTGGTTTTGGCATCCACGCAGAATCTCCAACAAGCATGTAACCATTTGCAACCATGCAGTCATTCTGTCTTCTTACTGAAACCTGCCAGGTCCCCCAGCCGTTGCCTTCATCCTTGTCCGAGTCAGCAATTTTTGGATTAGCAATTACAGGATTAATCTCTACATATTCATCTATTAGCGTTTTAAGATCTTTGTGTATTCCCATCTCCTTGTTACGTCTTTCGAATGCCTTTTGCTGTACGCCAAGGCCGATGTTAACTTTATCCTTTCCTTTTGGAAATACCCAACCGTATCCTCCAGGCGCTAGTTTTTGATCCAAATGGATTATGCAGTAGTCGGGATTGAAGAATGTATCGTCGTGCTCCGCAATGTCAAAATTATATAAGTAACGACCAGTTGCTTCTAGATCCTCTCTATCAATTCTGCGTTGAATATATGATTTTATTGTTAAATTATTCCTTAGAACAGAAGTAACACCTGTACAATCAACAACAATTTTAGCAGTCTTTTTGAATAACGATTTGTTAAAGTTATCCTCACCTTCTACTCCTATAACATTATTGTTTTCTATGATCAAGGAACGTAATACGACTTGATCTCTGACCTCGACGCCTGCTTTTAATGCGTCTTTCATCTGTTTCTGTGGCAAAAGCCTTCTATTAAGAATGTAACCTTCCCCATCAAAAGAAATAGCAGTTTCATGATTCGGAGAATATGCAATTACTCCCTTTACAGGATGCTCAATCTCCGGATATTTCCATTCAATTCCAATTCGACTTGACATATAGTCTACGGTATTCTTACCTACAGCATCTCCGCATATCCATCCTGACACTGTTTTCTTTCCCATATTTGATAACTTATTTCTATCTACAATAAGGATTCGAAGAGACTGCCTCGAATAATAAGCCGCAGAGCATGCAACGATCATGCCTGCTAGACCGCCGCCAGCAACAATAATATCATAATCCCGTTTTAATAATGCCATTGATTAACAACGGCTGAAATGTCTGAACTCTATTTAAAGCTAAGTTATAGTTTAATAATTAGATAAGAAATGCATTCATCAGATAAGTTCAGATTCGTTTTTCATCCGATGTAATACAACTTTAATCTATGACCCATGTGTTGCAATGTAGAAATTTGTGGTAATTAAGGCCTAATAGTTTCTATTGTTCATCGGTTCTTGAATATTCCTTATCTTAACTGAATATAATGTTATTAGCAATTCATAATTGATTTGCTGATAACAAACTTAAATTAAGACATTACAACTATGCATTAATTTATAACAAGTTGTTATTATTGTTACCTTTTTAATAACATATTCCATTCTGCCTTTTTTATATGCTTTGCCTGCTTTAACTAAAACTACCAAAATCATAGAGAGAAAAGCATTGCTGAATTGTATTACAACGGTTGTATAACAGAAATTGAAATACAAAAAAATCCTTCGTTATGCATATTGAACGTAGGGATTACAGTTATAGAATACAAAAACAAGGTTAAGGTAATGAAGATGGTCTCATATAGCAGAAAATGAAATATTAAAGAGATATCAAAAGCAGATTGAAATATAAAATTTTAGAAACGACTCTTATATGCATTTATGACGAATGGTTAATTGTATTTTGATACAGTAATTCATAAAAAGATTCTATTTTTTATTGAAATATATCAACAAGATAAATACTACCTCTCTGAAACCATTCCAATATTTCTATAACTATAGCGTTTTAACCAATACTCAAGAGCAAATTTGTGATGTTATTTACAAATATAATAGCAAATTTACGAAGACTGCTAATATAACCTTGGAATATATTACGATAAACTACATATATACAGATATGCAGTCTAAGAGAAGACATGAGCGTGGTGAAGATGCAGATATTGAAGGTCCAAGATCCTCCTCTAAAAAAATTACAGGAAAGGAATTAACATCTCTGGAAGAAATTAGTGCTCGGCTCACAACACTTATAGAAATGCTCGACGAAAAAGGCATTATTAATAAAAAAGAATACTATAGAAATTCTGTTATGAGATTACATGAGATTTCTAAAGCTATTTCATTTGATCAGATGGATGAAGAAATATGATATCATTAGATGAAAAATAATCATTTTGCAGCATTCTTCTTCTTATGGCATTTTGAGACGTACCATCTATTCGCTCTAGTTGAGATATTGAGTTTAGAGCCCAGAATAGATCATAAGATTTCTATAATGAGCAACAATAGACAATCCTGATACAAAAGTGGAATTACCGAGGCCTGACGTCAAAGATAATCCTAATTAGATGGAAGGATACAACAATCAACAATAGTATAAAATGAAAGCAATCAAGCCATGAGTTATCTCTTATGGCATATAGAAGAAGAATGAAAGTGGTATATGAGGCGCCGGGAGAGGGATTTGAACCCTCGGGACCTTTATAGGTCACAAGCTGACTATACAGCATTCCAGGCTTGCGCCCTCCCAGGCTAGGCGACCCCGGCAATGTAATTTCCTAACTAAATCTGTATATTAACCATTCAAAACTATATATTATGACTACATATAGGAATATGGCCGTATGAGTAACATGAAGTTATTATTCCTTGTCATATGCAATACTTTCAAGCAGTTTACCGGATGATAAATCATATTTTTTAATTCCTACATGTCCAAACTTAGCCTTGTGGTCTTGCATATCTGAAAAGAAAATAAACCTCAAGCTGCACTCGTTACAGATCCAAACCGTCTTCAAGTCATCTTCATGCATATCCATAGTAGAATCAAAATCATGCAATTTAAGTGATAGGTAAGGAGATCATACTAGTTTTGTTTACAATTTTATTAGGAATTTATATCCAAGGGATTGTTAAAGTAAAATCTTAGAGAGAGTAAATTAATTTTTTATTTTAGAGATGCTCTTTTTTGCTAGAAGCAAAGATAACTTAACACCTACAATTTACACTTTATCCTGATAATAAACAGATCCTTTACGTTTATTTATATTATATAAAAATATATATAATAAAGTCACATTCTTGATATCAAACCGCAACATTACGTTTACTATGTTTGCTTATATCGCTCAAGATATGTAAGACAAACGTAAAAATAAGGTTTAAAACATAGAGTTCTCATCTTTTATGGGAAATCAAGGATTCTCCGACCATTGTAAAAATGGAAATCACATAGAATGTGAAGAATGTATATGCAATTGTCATATTCCAGGTACAATGGAAAACCTAGCAAAGAATATCGCCAGATTAGAAAGGCAATCGCCGGGCCTTGGCGAATCTCTTTAATTTTCTTTCAGCCTGACTGTGCATTTTCTTCTTCTAATTTATCTAGACTATTTCTCATATTTGCAGTCTTTATTTTTAGGAAATTTTGGCTACCTTTGTGCCATACTTTTGGATACGTACCAGGTTTCATAATTATTCTCTTCATTATAAAAGCAATACCCGTGGTACTGTTTTCAATCTTCTCTGTCGTTAATGCTGCTTGTGCTAGCCCAACTACTTCTCCTTTTAACGTGTATACTCCGACAAGTTCTTCGGGCTTCAGTCCTGCAGGTACTGCCAATACTCCAGGAACAGCGAGTTGTGCGCCGTGGCAAAGTGCATCAACAGCAGTATCTCTTATCATAACGGCGCGTATCCCTTCCAAACAGTGTTCAATAGGCTTTATCAATCTACGTATCTTTGTATCTTCTTTCTTCTCCTTATATAGCTGATATGCATCAGCCAGGTCGTGCAGTTTTGTCAAACTTTCTTTCTTTTCTGAAAAATTACTTACTTGAGTCCGTCGGAGCTCCACCATTGTAGCGCCAGGACCCAATACCTCACCCATATCATAAATTATTTTTCTAATATATGTACCTGCTTGACACAATATTCGCATCAAAACAAGACGATCATTTTGTTCTATTTTATCAAATTCAAATATTGTTCGAATTCGAGTTGCCCTTTTTACTGCTGACCGCTGAGGTGGCCTTTGATAAATATCTCCTATGAATTCTGTAATCAATGAATTTATTCTTTGTTCAGATATATGAGCATGCATACGTGCTAATGCATAATATTCCTTTGGTCCTAGAAGTAAGACAGAAAGAGCTTTAGTTCCTTCTCCAAGACCTATTGGCAAAAGACCTGTGGCACCCGGATCTAGCGTCCCACTGTGTCCTGTCTTTTCAATATCCAATATTCTTTTTATCCATGCTACTACTTCGTGACTTGTAGGACCGGCTGGTTTATCAATTAAAATTAATCCGTAATTAAGTAATGATTCTATCGGTCTTTTGTCTGGAAAATAGCCATATTTTTCATTAGTAATGTCGTCATCTATCTTTACTAGATTGTGTAACTGAGGAAAATTCAAATTGCTTTATTGCGCCTCATAATAACAAGACTAGATTATAAGACAAGACTAGATTATAAGATTTTTTACAATATCTTTAGATATGATAATTAAGGCGTCAAGGCTCATTAGATCAGTATTTAGAGCAAAATCAAAAACGGTAAGATCTTCACCAAAATTTAATCCATATGTTTTATGATAGATCTTTATGTTATCCTCATCCCTTAAATTTATAATATTTTTAGCATCTTCAAAACTTATGTTATCTCGATACGCCATTCTTTTTGCTCTATTGCTTTGTGAACCCTTAAGCCAAAATTTAATCGCATCTTTAACTAACCATGGAAGAGTATAACTTGTAATTACGACATTTCCTTTCTTAACTATTTCAACCAATCTTTGATCCACTTCTTTATCGAAGCAAGGATTTGATTTTCGTTCTATCATAAATTTTTTAGCATCTTCTGTATCCCACCAGTCTTTTCCAGAGATTGAATATCCGTGTTCTCCAGCAAGCATTTTCAAGATATCGCCTCCATTGTATATTTCTAATCTAAATTCTTTTGCAAGTTCAGTAGCTATAGTTGTCTTGCCTACTGCGGGCCAGCCCGAGATAACAATGCTTAACTTCTGCTTTTCGTTTTTTATATTTGTCAATTCTAACCAAAACTTGGCATAGAGGTCCGCGTAACCTTGGATATTATCCCACTAAAAGCAAATGATGTAATTAGGAACCATCCCCAAAGATAGACTTCTCCACTAATGGAGCAAGAACCTTTAGGCTCACCATTTTCATCTATCTGCGTGTCTGTTTTCACATTTTGCTCATTACACATTATCCATGGAATTTCTATAGGTGAAAGAGCTACTGTTTGTCCGAAGATTGCTGGAAATACAAATATCCACACCATGAATGAGGGTGCCATATAGATTAGCATTGGACGCATCTGTTGCTGCTGCATTTCCATGGCCATTTTGTTTACATAAGCTTGTTTCTTTTTTAATTCTGCAACACGAACTTTGTCTTGTTTTTTTATCGCATCGGTGTATTGTTTTCTCCACACATTGGTCTCTTTCATGACCTTGTTCATCTTTTCAATGTCAGTCGTCTTTTTACGTAGTAATGCAAATGCAAAGTTCATTCCTATGGCAATTAATGCCGCTACAATCATAGCTGTGAACATGTCTGGAAAAAGTGGATGTTTTGTATACTGGGGTGCTAGACCTGGAATCTGCATTATAATCGAATCAATAATAATATTCATATTCTTGATCCATAATCATCACTTAATGCCTTAACTATGTTTGATGCAGTTTCATCAATTTTGTTATTACTATTCATAATTATAATAAATGGACAGCCAGTCAATACAGAACACGTAGCAACCATAACTTTTGAAATATCGAGTTGATATTGAATATCTTCTACCGATGCAATGTCTCTATCACGGGTTTCATCAATTCTTCTTCTATTGACTATCTCCTCTGGATGTGCAGCAACCATAACTATATTTGTAGGTTTTATAACTTCAAGTAAATGCAGTGGGAGTCCAGGATAGTATCCTTCATTGGTATTAATGAAAAGATGAGTGTCTACAATGACAACATTATCTTTCAAATCAGCGATTCTTTTGGCAGCAAGATTTTGCATATGTCGCTGAACTTCAATAGACTGTCTCCGCATTTCATCTCGATTGTTTATACCTAACTTCGTTGCTTCTTCAAACATCATAGTACCGAATACAACTACTGCTGTTTGTGTTCCCCTTTGGTTTAGGATCTCTGCTGTCCTAGAAATTACGGTAGTCTTTCCTACACCAGGTATTCCGACTACTACTACTCTTTTATTATTTTCTGCCAAGAAGAGCCGCCAATTTAGGCATATGCGTATCGACTTGTTCTCTAATCAATAAATTATAATAGTTTACTAGTATATCTACCATTAGAAGAATACCAATTCCCGAACCAAAGACGTTTAAGACATCGGATGTTGATGCTAACAAGCCTATTATAATACCGCCTAAAATCGTGACTGAAGGAATATACTTATTAAGTAAAACTTCCACTGATCCTTCAGCTCTTCTAAAACCAGGAACCTGCACATCGGCATCGAGAAGATTCTTTGCAGCGGATTTTGCAGATAACCCACCTAACTCTACCCACAGCCTCCCAAAAACTGTCACAATAGCCGTTATAAAGACAACATAAGCAATGGCCCTAACAGGGTCCTGTAATACAGTTTCTAAACCTCTAGGAGCCGTAAGATAATACAACAATCCTCCTGTTGGACTTTGTGGTGCGCTGGGATCAAATTGTGCTATCACATTGAAAAGAGGATTAGTGTTCTGAGGATTGTAGTTAGCCCACAACATCTGGCCCATAAATACCGCGTTGGCAATGAGTGCAGATGATAAGATCACAGGAATGTTAGATGTATACAACAGCTTGATTGGATACACAGCAGTAAATCCCCTATATTTTGTAGATACAATTGGTATGTCTACATGTATGCCTTGCACATATACTAACAATAGCAGTATACCTGCAGTAATTCCCAAGCCAAAGATGCTTGGAAGTTGGCCGGCTCTGAAGATTGCATCTTCAGGATCACCTGTAGCAGCAGAATCAATAATAAAAGGAATTACTCCTATCGGCCCATCCTGAGCAGGCAAAGGACTGAATATGCTCCAGAGTATAGTCTGCGCTACTCCTGCCATGATAAACATGCTAATGCCTGATCCTAATCCCCAGCCTTTCTGTATCAATTCATCAAGAAACATTACAATGATACTGGCACCAATTAGTTGTCCAACCACAATCGGTATAATACTAGGTGAGGCTACAAGAGGACCGTATACGCTTACACCATATAATGTACCCTCTACAACTATTACAATAATTGTCACTATCTTTGTAGCCGATGTAAATAATGATCTATCGTCAGGATTCTTGAAATTAAGATTAATCAGATTAGAACCTTTCAGCAACTGCATAAGCAATCCTGCTGTAACTATCGGACCGATCCCTAATTCCATCAATGTACCTTGTTGTGCTGCAAAAATAACTCTAGCAAACGCAAGAAAATCAAATGCAGGATCATCGGTAACACCATAAAGAGGTATCTGTCCCATAATTAAGTAAGCAAAAAGAGCTATACCGCACCAAACAAACTTTTCAGTAAGCGATATTTTCTTTTTCGGTTTTTCGACCTGAGGTATATATTTAGACGCAGTTTTAACTACTCGTCTAAATGCACTTTCACTCTGCGATGTGGTCATTTGTCAATACCTCGCCTCCAGCTTCCTGAATTTTTTTCTTTGCACTATCGGATATTCTTGTTATCTTAACAGTAAAAGCACTGTTAATTTTGCCTCCACCCAGCAACTTGTCGTAGCCAAGAGAGGTCAAATCTAAAATAACTTTTCCATCCTGGTCTACCTTACCATGTTTAGCAACAACGGAATCTAAATCTTTGATGTTAATCCACTTATGAACTAGATTCCTATTAAATGAATTGAAAGCATCATGTCCAAAATGATTAGGTTCTTCAATTACTGTACGAATCCAGAAGTGCTTATGTTTTCCAGCTCCACCAATACCACCACGGCCACCAGATTGTCTGTGTTGACCTACCTGTCCCCATCCACAATATCTGCTGCCTCGTTGCCTTCTACTTTTTCTAAATCTAGTAGCCATTTTTAATATATTCTCCTTTTTCAATTAACTTTGAAAGGTGCTTTAAGTTCATTATATCACCTTACTTAAGCTTTGCTCTATTCATAACATTCTCTTCACAATATCGGCCAAGCCTTTATCTTCGCCAAGTATGCCATCCTGAGAGTACTGTGTCTTGGTTTTCCTTTTAAAACCACCACGAGGAGAATTCAATGCAAACCAGGGTTTAATGGATCTAATCTTTGACAATGTTATCTTATTATCTGCAATAGCAGATGCGAGCTCCTCAATGGTATTGTATCCTTCTGGCAGATCAGAATTCGTTATGGGTTTAAATCCAATTTTTTTTCCTCTCTTTTCAAGTAATTCCTTTATAATTGGCGCATCAGCAGAAGTCCAAGCAACCATTTCCTTGACTTTTCTTAGCATACCAAGAGATTCTGGGTTTTCTGGTATGACTGTTGCACGAAATCTTTTGTCTAGATTTAGATTATCCAAAGTATTATTTGCCCAATACGGTATGTTTACTGTTCCTCTTATTCGAACAACTAGATAAGCCATAACTGATAATCAACCCGATATATAGGTGCTTCTGAGCGCATTGAAAATAGCTTTTATTGTGGATGACATTGTGCTTGTTGATCCAAAAGACTTCGTCCATGCATCTTTTAATCCAGCAAGTTTTAGAAGGCTTTTGATATTCTCACCTGCAACTAGACCCAGTCCTCTTGGACCTGGAAGGATCTCTATTGCTACACTGCCTCCTCTTCCTCGAACTTTGAATGGAATTGAATGAAGCTGATTGCATCTGCATTCCCAGCTTCCACAACCTAACTTTACTGGAATAACATCAAGATAAGCCGCAGTAGTTGCCTTGTCTATTGAAATACGCATTTGAGCTGCTTTACCCTTTCCGACTCCAAACCAACCTGCTTCATTGCCAACTGCAACTAATGCATTGAACCGAGTCATTTCACCAGCATCTGTTTGTTTTTGAACAATTCCTACATGAACTACTTGACTCTTTATCTCTGGTAGCAACCTTCTAACAATTTCTGACTCCTGAATTCGCATACCATTTTCATAGATTTGGTCCATGGAACTGATCTTTCCACTGGCCACCATCATACCCAATGTTGTCCGCGGCTTCCATTCTACATGTTCTTCCTGCTGACGGGAATATCTACTCACTCCTTATTACCTCCTTTAGACGAAGATTTCGGCTTATTCATAGTAGTGTTATTGAATTCCTCTTTGCTCAATTTGTTTACCTTATCAGATTCATTCAATTTTTTGTCCTCAGAAGCCGATTTGCCAGAAATTCTCATTCTAATCTCTTCAAAATGTACTGGATAATCTTCGGGCCTTAAACCTTGTTTTAAAAGCGCAGAAAACGTTGAATTATATTTTTCTTCGCTATCCTTTAACAAATTAGCATAGTTAGCTATATGTTTTCCACTCACGCGGTCATCACCAGGAAGAGATTCCTTAGAAACTGGAATGTTAATTCCTGAATCTACAATTCCTTTCAAACATGCTGCTACTTTTGTTGTGAATGGATTGTTACCAGTATATAAAATCGCGTTAGTAGCTCCCTTTTGAATACTTTTCTTTCCTAATAAGAGACCAGTAAGATAACAGGCAGGCATGCTATTCATTGAACCTTTCCATCCATGGCGGATAAGTTCTCTGCTATGAGCAGAAGCTATAACAATATCGCCAGTTAAAGTAGGTCTCAAAGATTGAGCAGAAATATTTTGGCCGCTGATTTTTGTAATTATAAACGGCCGTCTACCGATCAAAATTCCACTCCTTTTACGGTAATTCGTTTTACGTTGTCTAATTCTCTTAAGAGTATGAACATAAGCCAATACTAACCATTCACCACTTTTTTAATAATTAAAAGGCAAACGAAAGAAAGCACTTATAAACGTTTTAGCATACTATACTTAAATGACATAAAAATATTAGGTTTGTATGCGATCTTTCCTTTTTGTTGCCATTCTATTAGCTATCAATGCGGCAAACGCGCCCGCACCGATCCCATTGTCTATATTAACTACTGCAAGACCAAACGTGCAACTCTGTAACATAGACGCTAGAGCAGCCACACCGTTGGAACCAAATCCATAACCTATTGAAGTTGGAACCCCAATTACAGGAATATCCACTATTGAAGAAACGATAGATGCAAGAGCCCCTTCCATTCCTGCAACAACTACTATCGCATCAACATTTTTATTAATCATCTCTTTGAGCGGAGGGAAGAGTCTATGAATTCCTGCTATTCCAACATCGTATTTGAAAATTGCGTCACAGCCCATAGCGTTTGCAATCAATCTGGCTTCTTCTGCAACACCAATATCAGACGTACCTGCTGTAAGGATACCTATTTTTGCTCCAGTTTTTGTTGGTTGATGAGTACCCCTAGAGACTAAAATAGTTGTGCTTTGTCTTCCTATATCAAGATTCAGTTTTCTCTTTTTCAAATCTCTACAAAGTTTAGACAATTCGTCTCCTCTAATCCTGCTAACTATCACCTTTTCTTTTTTCTTTATGGCGCGTAGCACTATATGGACAATATCCCGGTATTCTTTACCTTCTGCGAATATTACTTCAGGTACTCCCTTTCGAATTTCTCTTCCTATATCTAATTGAGCAAAGTTACTTCTGACATATTCTATAGAATGGATGGCAATCTGTTTCTGAACTTCATCTATGCTAAGATGACCTTGCGCAAATTTATTTAGAATACCCTCTAATTCCATTCTTAGATAAGATAGAATACGTCCTTATATGTCTAGTTTAACCCATCATTTTATATGAATTACAGTGAGGAGTGCTACTACAGTCATTGAAGATTCATTATTTGATAGGAAAATAGAGATGGCTACAGCCGGGTTAATTCCATATTATTCTCGACATCTTTTAAAGAAGTGTCAAAAGAAAATGCATTGATATAGATATACTCTTGCTACGAAAACAAAAATTAATCTATCAGACCATATAGACAAGATATAATTGATCTTTTAAGCGAATTTTCAATCTTTTACAACAATAAATCATTCAAACACGTAATTAGACAACACATCTTAGCTTTTCTTGATAATTATCGAAAGTCAGAAACAAGGGGACTTGCTACATAAGTGAATTGGCACTTGTAATACATGTATCATATATTTTAATAATTCTTCAGGTGATTATATAATCCTAAGTTAGACTCAAACAAAAGGCCAAATCCGCAGGTCATGTAAAATATCTCTCTATTGAAAAGAAATAACAGTCAATATGCATTCTATAGATAATGGACAAAAGAAGATGACATACTCTTTCTAAAATATTGCATTAGCAAACGTATGAAATGTTATCATACGATTTTAAGGAATACTATCGCAGGCAGCATGAATTATGAAATTAAGGATTAAAGATATAGTTTTCAAACGAGCCAGTAATTAATAATAGACAGAAGTTCTAAGAAATAGTGAGGGAATCTTTGGAAATATATCATCATTTGTCCGTTCCAGCACCATTATCTTTTTTTGATAATTAGTTACTCGACGAGTTTGTAATAATTAATATAATAGACATAAAAAAAAGGATGTATTCTTATTGGTCTAGATAAGAGTAAGATAAGTTATTTAATAGGAAATAGGAGAAAAAATTCTTATCAAATATCTTTCTAAATGATATGTCGAGTTTCGAAATGCTGTTATTCTTTTTATTTCATCATAGTGGCTATTCTAAAAGATGGAATTATTCCATCCATATAGTAAAATCACCTTGTTGAAGGTAATAACTGCATAAGGTTTCTCGCGGCAATGAGAATCTTCTGCTGCTGTTGTTCTTGCTAATTCCATCATTATGATGGTTTTTGTGGTTGTGTATCTTCATATCTAATACGTTATTGACTTCTTTCTTCTTGCCGTTTGTAATTTCAATACATTGTCAAATCTTGGAAGAAGATTGTTTTCATATAGATAGGATAAAGAAAAAGAAGAATGGTGGTGATGGTGATGGCGGTACAAGACCAATTGTTGTTTTTCTTCTATCATCAATAAAGATGATTTTTTCGCCTATTGTATTTATACAGGTTTTATAATGTTTTCTCATTCTTCATTTGATACATTTCTATTATCAAGAATAAATGAATCAAAAGCATGTGGTAACGATGAAATATACTCTTATTTTAAAAATAATCATTATTAAATAATTTAATAGGTAGTAATATTCTGATATGGTACAAATTTAAAAACAAACTAATCAGTAATTCTTATCTATTACTTATGGCAATTCTTTGCATGCCAATAATCACAGTGTCGATGTATAGTGGTAGAACCCAAAGAGAAAAAGATCGGCTGGCAGAAGCAATTACAGAGGATGTAATAAAAATACTGAAAGTCGAGAAGAAAGATGTCATAATAGTGTTTCAAGAAGAACCACATGGTAATTGGTATTCATCAGGTATCCGTATTTGATATTGATATCCATTGTTGATTACATATTCAGTATTCTAGAATAATTCATTTATTCTATATTTAGAGGAACTAAGCAATAAAGAAGATTTTAAACTGTACATAATAAATTAAGATCCAGAGAAAAGTAGATTGAAGGAAGGGGAAAAATATAGTTTAGGTTGTGTTATAATAAATTTTTAATCGATATATACTAAAAGAAGAATTGAAAGCAGTAGTTATCCACTCATTCTTTTAATTGCTTTTCTATCACCTATATTTTACCATTCAATTATTCTGATGTCACCATATACCCTCTTATAGCTTTTGAGTCTGAATGAGTTTCTTCTCCTGCCATCAAAACTGACTACTACTACTGCCGATATACTTTGCATATGCT
Organism: Nitrososphaeraceae archaeon; assembly: GCA_035642715.1. Classification (GTDB taxonomy): domain Archaea; phylum Thermoproteota; class Nitrososphaeria; order Nitrososphaerales; family Nitrososphaeraceae; genus JAJNBK01. The sequence goes on from DASQRW010000075.1 coordinate 43,981, forward strand.
ATCTATACACAAATGCTTAGCCGATAAATGAATATATTATTTATAAATTCAAATGGTTCCTCTGGACGTCATCAGAATAATATATGATTGTGATGCCACTTTATTAGCTTGACACATTTGTTTCTATATATTAAAAATATACCGCACTACATCCATTTGAAAAAAGACTAGGATGAAATATGATGATAAGTTAATAATCCGAAAATAATTATCTATTTGAATTAAAGGATTTCTAGATACCTTCACTACATTATGAGATCAGTAGTGAAGATTTTATACAATAACGATATTGGAAACTCGATATTTTGCCGGCATAAGAAAGAGAACGAAAGTACAAAGCCCATGAATAAGAAAGAAAAGAAATGGATAATGACAGAAACGTATTAAACCCGTTTACTATATTTTGTATCCATTATAATATGGTTGAATCATTTAGCAAAGCGCTTGCAAACCAGATAATTCTTTTTGACGGGGCCATGGGAACAGAAATACAGAGGTTAAATCCCGATTCTAATGATTTCCCAGATAAAAAAGATGGTTTTAATGATGGTTTAATCCTTAGCAGACCAGAATGGATTAAACAAATCCACAGAGAATACTTGAAAGCTGGAGCGGACTGTATAGAGACAAACACTTTTGGAAGTAATAAGTTAAAGCTTGACGAATATGGATATGGTGATAAAACTCGTGAACTCAATAAAAAAGCTGCTGAACTTGGAAGAGAAGTATGCAGAGAATTTGACGATAAACCACGCTATGTTATAGGTTCTATGGGACCGACTGGCTATCTACCGAGCTCAAATGATCCTGACCTTGGACAAATATCCCTAGATACGATCAAAGAAGCATTTGAGCTGCAAGCACAAGGTCTGATTCTCGGAAAAGTAGATGCACTACTGCTTGAAACCAGTCAAGATATTTTAGAGGTAAAACTTGCCATCTGTGCATGTCGTGATGCTATGCATAATTTAGGAAAAAAAGTTCCATTGATATCTAATGTTACATTAGATCAATATGGCAAGATGTTGCTTGGAACAAATGTTCAAGCTGCATACACTACAGTTAGTGACATGGGCATCGATGTGTTTGGTTTAAATTGCTCTACTGGTCCCGTGGAGATGACGCCAAGTGTTAGATGGTTAAGTGAGCAAGACGATTTGCCTATATTAGTTATGCCGAATGCAGGCATGCCTCAAAATGAGGGCGGTAAGGCTGTATATAAAATGACTCCATTCGAAATGAGAGAGAAACTTGCAGATTTCATTTCTAACTATAAAAATATTCGCGTTATTGGTGGATGTTGTGGGACTAATTCTGAACATATTGCTGAGTTACGGAGAATGTTAGATGAAAACAACCTAAAAAGTTGAGTTAGATAACGATAAGATTTTAGTTAGGTTTTGAATCAAAGCAATTGTCGCAGAAAATGGGGAAGACACCAAGAATTAGTTCTGCATTGAAGGCAATCGACCTTAAACAAGAACCTCCGCCTCTTATAATCGGTGAACGGCTTAATACTCAAGGTTCCAAAAAAGCCAAGCATATGGTATTGATGAATGATTTCGATGGTTTAGTAAATTTAGCTAGAGCACAGGTAGAAGATGGTGCTCATTGTCTTGATGTCTGTGTAGCAACCACTGAACGATCAGATGAGCTAGAATTTATGAGAACACTCGTCAAGCGTCTAAGTCTCGAGATAGAAGCGCCACTCGTCATTGATTCAACTGATCCCAAAGTAATTGAAATGGCTCTAAAACAAACTCCTGGTAGGCCAATAATCAATTCCATTAATCTTGAAGGTGATGGAACCAGATTTCACTCACTCGCACCTTTAATGGTAAAATATGGTGTTCCTGCTATTGCGATGTGTATAGGACCCAAAGGAATGGCAAAGACGCCGGAGGAAAAGCTGGAAACAGCACAGCTTCTTTTTGAGACTGGAAAAAGATATGGCCTTCAGCCATGGCAATTTATTTTTGATGTTCTTACATTTACTTTGGCAACAGGCGAGCAAGAATTCTTACAGTCGGCGAAAGATACACTTGACGGCATAAGAAAAGTAAAGGAAAAAATTCCCGGTTGCTACACATCATTAGGTCTGAGCAATGTTAGTTTTGGTCTTCCCGTACAAGCAAGAAGAATAGTCAATTCTGTCTTTTTAAATCATGCTATAAATGTAGGCCTAGATAGTGTAATTATAAACGCAAAAGACATTGTTCCTTATACGGAAATAGATAAGGAACAGCTAAAACTTGCAGAGGATCTTATATTCAATAATCATCCTAACGCCCTACCAGAGCTTATTTCTTATTTTGAGGGTTTAAAATTTAATAATTCAGGGTCATCCATTAAAAGAGTACAATTCGATGAGAGATGGGATGCCAGCAAAAGGTGCTATTTTAGAATTCTTAATAGACTCAAGGATGGGATAGAAAATGATGTTACTGAAGCAATAGCAGATAGGGTTTCAGCAAATAATAAAGTAGTAAACAAAATAGAAAATATTGACGACTTAAAACTCGGAGCATCAAAGGAAGAATATCATCAAGCCGCGGTGCAGACTTTAAATGATGTTTTACTGCCTGCTATGAAAGAGGTCGGAGACAAGTTTGGGGCAGGTGAGCTAATTTTGCCTTTCGTCTTAAAATCAGCCGAATGTATGAAAGCTGCAGTTGCTGAGTTAGAAAAGTATCTTATTAGACAAGAGGGAGTAAGTAAAGGCAAACTAGTGTTGTGCACCGTCTATGGAGACGTGCACGATATAGGTAAAAATCTAGTAAAGACTATTTTTATAAATAATGGATATACAGTGTATGACTTAGGCAAGCAAGTACCATTGCAAAGCATCATTGAAAAAATTCAGGAAGTTAACGCTGATGCCGTAGGACTTTCAGCTCTCCTTGTTTCAACATCAAAGCAGATGCAATATTTTGTACAACATGCAAGAAAAAACAAAATGAGAATTCCTGTCTTATGTGGAGGAGCCGCTATTAATAGCAGTTTTATCAATAGAATTGCGAAAGAAGATGCAATTTATAATGATGGTGTATTTTATTGTAAAACTGCATTCGAAGGCTTGGGAGTGATGAACAAACTCATGTCTAATGAAAGAAATCTGTATATTGAAGATTGGCAACAAAAACTTCACAAGTGGCAGGAAAAACAAGATTCCAGAGTCGAATCCGTAGACTTGCTGCAAAGCAGCATTAGACCTGTTTCGCCTCCTGTTCCGCCACATATAAACAAACAGATACGACTTCGAGCTAATGAGATTGACTTGTTTGAAATATGGAAATTCATTAATAAAAAATCTCTCTTTGTTCTTTCTTGGGGAATTCGGGGTAAAGGTGCTGAAGGTTTAAGTCAGGAAGCTGAAAGATTGTTTGAAGAGTGGAAAACAAGAGTATTACAAGAAAAGCTCTTTGCCGCAGAGGCAGTCTATGGTTATTTTAGATGCCATAATAAAGACGGAAAACTAGCAGTAGATCTACCACAAAGTAAAGGCGAGGTGGTTTTTGATTTCCCTAGATCCTCTAAACAAAAACATCTGTGTCTGACAGATTTTTTTGGAGAAAATGATATCGTCGCTTTTCAGGCAGTTACAGTAGGTAGCAGGGTAACAGAAATTATTGATATGTGGAATAAGGATAATAAGTATACTGATGCATATTATTTACATGGTTTAGCAGTCGAGACCGCCGAAGCATTGGCAGATTGGATCAATCTAAAAATAAAGAATGAACTTAATATAGGCATAAAACGTGGGCTTAGGTATAGTTGGGGGTATCCTAGTTGTCCTGATATTTCTCAGCATTACTTGGTCTGGAAATTACTAGACCCAACAAAATCTGGCATGGGATTAACAGAGTCTGGACAAATAATACCTGATCAGTCAACTGCAGCCATAGTAGTACATCATCCCGAAGCAGAATATTTCGTACTTTAATCTATTGGATATCTAAATTATTATTATTCTCTTTGATTTATGCTCAAATAAAGAAAGTCAAAATCAACAACAACTTTGTCATGTACGTTATGTTTAATTATTATTTTATTTGCTCAATAGATTTTGAAAAGTTGGTAACTGTTACAAATAAATCTCGAATATAAATCTAATTGGAATCAATTTATTAAATAAGAATACCATGTCTTTTCTGATTTTGAGATCATCTAGCTTCCAAATCAATCTACAACAAAATCAATATTACATATTTCAATGCTTTAGAGATTGGGCTATGCATAAATATTCTCTTAGATCACATTATATTGTGCACATAAAAAACCGTCTTTATATATTGACATAAAGAAGTAGTCATCTGTTACTTATAATTATACAATATCCTTCATAATTGTGTGATTCCTGTTTTCATTCTAGATGTATGAGTATATAAAATCATGTAATAGATAATATTATCTTGATAGGTATGACAATAAATAATTTTGCTTTAGCTTGTGCAATTGATGGATCTCCACCATACTTTACATATCATAATCAAATAATGTTAATTATACAATCCAAAAACCATGCTGAGCATAAGACTAGTGGTTTTGAATATATTGAACCGTTTATCGAAGCATTAATTTCTCATGAATCCATTCACGTCATAATAAAAAAATTAGAAGGAGCTGATATCTCCGACTCTCTTGATGATATCGAATTACTTGTCGAACGAAATGGTACGAGATTTCAGGTCACTTTGAACAATATGCTTTTTGCAAAAGATATGTCTGGCATCGTAATACCATAGATGTCAGATTAAATTCTATGGGTAGCATCAATCTTAGGGTAGCAATGCAATAGTGGCAGAAGTTAAGTGTGATGACAGTCTTCAAGTGGTACATCAGGATAATTAAAAAGGCCAGAAAAATTTTTTAGACAACATAGTCTGATAAACAAAATATAGAATCTATATGGGTACCTTGGGTTTATAAGAAACCGATGTATCCTACCTCTTTGAAAAATGTAATTAAGGAAATTATATAGTGATCCTCTAAATTCAAACTATACATAAGATTAGCAAGTCGGATTTCTTTGACCCAACCAATTTTGATTAAATCATTTAAATTGCGTTTAATATCCTCTCTCTTTAAATGAGTCTTCTTTTGCAAAGTATATATAGTAACCATTTTCTCCTGTTCTGCTAAAGCCTTTATTATCTTGACTTTGCCAATACTTCCAAGACCTGTCTCTACTATCTCCTTACTAGTTATTTTATTCTCAAGTTCCATTAATATTATCACGCTTGATTTGTTTTTGAAGTATTGGCTCAAGTTCATTGAGAGAAGTCAAATGCATGCCAATTTCCTTTAATGATCGAATTTCAATTATTCTTCTTGCTTCTAAATCATTGAGATAATCTTCGACATCCAGTTTTTTTAATTTAAACTCTTCTGATAATTCTGACGCTCGGTGTCTAATTTCTTTAAGTTCTACATATTGTTTCTTTCTTGCACGCAATGCCCTTATCACAGCCATGAGAGTGAATATCTGGTTCTTTGGTAATTCTTCGATCTCCTCAGTAGTTATAGAAATATGGATCTGGCCATGAACCTTTCGTATTTGATCTTGAGTTATCCTGCCTGTTCCTTGTACTTCAGCTAGATTTCCCGCATATAGAAGAAGATCGAGTGCATACCTTACATCACCATTATTGGTAGGTGAGACAGTGATTTTGGCTACTTCATCGATTATATTTGATCCGATAGCATTTGCATTAAATGCTTCTATACATCTATTTACCAATATATCACTAACCTGCTTAATCGAATATATTGGAAATTCCATTGGAATCCTTCCTAAAGTACTCAACTCCGCTTGATCGAGTTTGTTATAAAAGTCTGTACTTCTTGCAATAAATATTACTCCCTTTACGTTGCATGGTGCGTCGGGATCAAATTCATTAAGACGAGTCAAGTCATAGATTATACCTGTATCTTTGCTGATCTTAATTAGATAATCGATCTCATCAAGGATGATAAGTGAATAGATATTATTTTCATACAAATAACGCAACATGTATCTTAACATCTCTTCTGCACTGAGCCCTTGTGATGGCAACTCTGGTGCAACCTTTTCTAACAAGAACCTATATATTGCATATTTATTACCTCCTTGTAATTTTAAATTGATATATGCCGTTTTCAGAGTTAGTCTGTTACGTGTAAAATCCTCCGTTAGAAGTTTAGAAAATTTAAGAACAGTAGAAGTTTTACCTATTCCTGCAGGGCCAACTATTTGCAATACGGTTAATGGAAACTTACTTGGATTCGAATAGGAAGCTCTGAAAATATGATTAATTTGCTCAATCTGTTTTTCGCGGTGAGGCAGCTCATTTGGTATATATCGTGGTGACAATTTTGATTTGTCACGGAATATTTCACTTACTGACATTGTTGAAGTGAATAATTTATCATAGATATTATATTAAGTATCCTAGCTAAATTCTCGTTTAGAAATTCTGATCATATGTAGAATGCTGATCTCTATGAATTCTAGTTTGAGAGAATGGATGGCAATTAAGTAATATATATATTATATATATATATAAAGAAATATCATAGGATATCAAGAACTATATGATTACATGGATATATATTATTGTTCGCCAAAACTTTGTGAATGAGCAGATTTGTGCAGTCAAAATTTAATCTAAAATCACTCGCTGATAATTCCTATAGAGCAATAGAAGAAGGCGCCTATTATGCTGAAGATTATGATTTCAGAAGCCATGACTCTATAAGCATGAAGAAGGCCATTTTCTCATGCTCTCATGCTCCAATTATAACAGAAATTAAATTTGCATCGCCTTCCAGAGGTCAAATTGTCGCACAAACAGAAATCGATTTCATACAAGTAGCGATTAATATGGTATCAGCCGGTTCTATTGGCCTTTCAGTTCTGACACAACCATATTTATTTAATGGCTCCATTGAGTACATATACAAGATTCGGAAAATAATTAAGGTTCCAATTCTCATGAAAGATGTAATAGTTAGCAATATTCAAATAGATGCTGCACAAAGAGCTGGCGCAGATTGTGTGCTATTTATCAAAGCAATATTTGATCAGAATTTGGCAGAAAGTAGTTTAGAAAAGCTCGCAGAACATGCTTATAAAAAAGGGTTGCAGATAATTGTTGAAGTTCATTCAGAAAACGAATTTGCAGACAGCCTAAAATTAAAAGATTCTTATCGAGACCTAATTGGGATAAATAATCGAGATCTGAATAATCTTGAAATTGATATTCTAACCACCTACAGATTACTTAAAAAATATGATAAAGGAAAAAATATTATAGTTAGTGAAAGCGGGATAAGAAATGCAGACGACGTTCGTTATTTGAAGAAAGCAGGAGCCGATGCCTTCCTGATAGGAACTAGTATTATGGAATCAAAGGATATTGCATCAAAAGTTAGAGAACTTTATCTTTCAATTTAAGCAATTGTGATATCCTAATGTCTTAATACTCCTTTATGTATTCAAACATAATACAAAATGAGGAATAACTATCCCCTGCACGGTCGATTTGGAAAATATGGAGGAAAATATATCCCTGAGACGCTGGTTCCTGCTATAGTAGAACTCGAAACAGCGTATGAAAAATATAAAAATGATCCCGAGTTTCAGAAAGAACTTTCATATTTATTAACTAAATACGCAGGTCGTCCTACACCTTTATACTTTGCAAAAAATCTTACTGAATATGTTGGAGGTGCAAAAATATTCCTAAAAAGGGAAGATCTCCTGCATGGTGGCGCTCACAAAACCAATAATACTCTTGGCCAAGGGTTGTTGGCAAAACAGATGGGTAAGAAAAGAGTTATCGCTGAGACGGGTGCTGGTCAACATGGGGTAGGCACTGCTATTGCGTCGGCTGTCATTGGACTGGATGCTGAAATTTACATGGGAGCAAAGGACGTAGAGAGACAAAAATTGAATGTTTTTCGTATGGAATTGTTAGGAGCAAAGGTTCATTCAGTTCGAGTAGGGACTCAGACACTCAAAGATGCGATTAATGAAGCCTTACGAGACTGGATAACTAATGTGCATAATACATATTATCTCATAGGATCAGTAGTAGGACCGCACCCTTATCCTATGATGGTTAGAGATTTTCAAAGCATAATTGGTCATGAGATAAAGCAGCAAATGCTAGAAATATCAAATGGACTTCCAAATGCCATTGTAGCATGTGTAGGCGGCGGAAGCAATGCTATGGGAACATTCTTTTCATTCATAGAAGATTCAGACGTATCATTGTATGGAATAGAAGCAGGAGGCAAAGGGGTCAGAACAGGAAAACATTCTGCATCGTTGTCTGCTGGGACGGAGGGAGTTCTCCATGGGATGCTCACTTACCTTCTTCAAGATAAATTTGGACAAGTAACAGAGACACACAGTATTTCAGCGGGATTAGATTATCCTGGAGTAGGACCAGAACATGCTAACTTGAAGGATCTTAAAAGAGCAAAGTATATTGAATGTACTGACGATGATGCTATAGATGCCTTCATTATACTGTCTAAAATTGAAGGAATAATTCCTGCTCTGGAACCCTCTCATGCTTTGTCTTATGCAATGAAACTTGCAAAGACGATGGACAAGAATGAGAATATTGTCGTGACATTATCAGGTCGCGGAGATAAGGACGTTGAAGTGGTTCAACAATATTTGAGAATTAGAGAGAAAGAAAAATATGATAAAAGACCTTCGACACAACAGAGTAAATAAGAGATTTCAAGAATTATTGAAAAGAAATGAATGTGGTCTGATTTGTTATATTGTAGGCGGATATCCTGACCTAGATACTACAGAAGAAATAGCCTACACTTTGATAAATGGCGGAGCTGATATGATAGAAATCGGAATTCCATATTCTGATCCTATTGCAGACGGACCAATTATTCAAGAAGCATCTTATCATTCCCTATTAAATGGAGTCACACCTGATCTATGTTTGAGAACATCAAAAAATATTCGAAAGAAATTCCCTGATATTCCGATTATCGCAATGACGTATTCAAATATTGTATTGAGAAGAGGTCTTCGTGAATTTATGTTAAAATCAAGGAATTGCGGAATCGACGGATTTATTTTACCTGATATGGCGATGGAAGAAGCTGATTCTTACACAACAGAAGCAGCTAAACTTGGCCTTGTAACAATATTTTTGGCTTCTCCAGATACAATCCCAAGTAGACTTGAATATATTGTATCTAAATGTTCAGGATTTGTGTATATGGTATCTGTATATGGAGTCACAGGAGTCCGCGAATCATTTGAAGATTCTACATCATATGCTATAAAGAATATTAAGCGAGTTGTAGCTTCACGCTTACCAGTGGCTGTTGGCTTTGGTATAAGTAACCCTTCTCATGCGAAATTCATGGCTCATGCAGGTGCTGATGCTGTAATAGTTGGAAGTGCAATCATAGAGAAGATAAAAGATATTAAAAACAAGAAAAAAATGCTACAAGAATTAGATTTCTTTACTAGCACTATGAAGAAAGCTTGTCTATAGATAAGAGTAATCTGTTACAGGGCATGTCTATATTATATCTTAGATATTAGAAATTAAATAATCCCTCCACTAGTCAATTAGTCGTGAAAGAAAAGGATCTAAAGTCACTCTTCATAAGTTCCATATTTTCTGGGCATATTAAAAACAATATCTTTCCTCAGATGTCAGGCAACATATATCGAGAGATAAAAATAAAGCAGGAGGGGTATTTTAGAAACTTTGACCTTGTGATTGCAATAATTGAGAAGCGCTATGATTCTACTATAAAATATCATTCAAATGAAACATTTGATAACTATTACAATATATTGATGAGAGACAGCCTATTAAAACGGTTTTCAATAAAAGAAAAATGCAGAATTGATTGGATTCGGTTTTATCCAATTGAAATTAAATCTGACAACGATGTTCTAGATGAACGCTTACCCAATCAGATCCTCAATGCAATTCTAACTTTTGGAAGATCTGTACTCATTTTGGACGAATGTCATTCTAGGAAAACAAAATTAAACAGAACGTTGAGATTGCTTCCAACTACCATAATTGGTTATACGGGGAAACATGACAGTTTTGAAGTACTTTCCGTATTTGATAGGTTAGTTACAAATGGACTGTTTAACATCTCGAAAAAAGGACTTGTAAGGATTTTAATTAATAATGGAATGGGAGATACTAAACCAGAGAAGATATACCGCTGTCTTTCACAGATTCAAAGGATAAACCAAAAACTTGCTTTTAATGAGTTTTATGATGAAAAGATGAAATTTGGGAAGGACGAAATAGAATTTATAAAAAAGTTGATAGGCATTGACACTTTTTCAGATAGGAGGCAATTAGAGAAGCTGATCGAACAAACGACAAACAGCAAAATAACGGATTATATGCAGTCATAAAGCGACGTATTGGAATATTCTAAAATCCTATATATCCTCTACTCGTCATAAATTCGGCTAATGAAAACTTCAACCTATAATAAATCGAGTAGGTGTTAACAACTAATCGGGTTCTATTGTATCATATTGTATTATCTTCTCTAACTTTTTTTCTATCTCATTATTATTTGATGTTGCGATATTAACAATGTTATGAGCATACTGGTTGAACAGCAAGAAGAAAAAGAAGAGGGGGTACCTGTATGTGGTGCAAACTTATCGTCTCCTGTTGTGGATAAGGCGTACTATATTGAGCAAATTCATTATAGAATAGGAAATAGGATGTACATTGAAAATGCAGATTAATAATAACAGAAAGAATAGTAATAACAATCATATTCCAAATCTGGAAGAACAAAGAGATATTGAGCTGGAAAATATCATAGGCAATCTTATGATTGCACAATATCAAGTAGATAAGTTGAGATCAAGATTAAGTGAGAGGATTGGAGGTTATGGCTCTGCAAGCAATAAGAAAGCCTCTACAAATATTTTTAAACACAATGACAAATGGTATAAAATCAGCATGAGAGTAGATGAGATGAGTGTCGACCATCCTGATATTTCAAGCCAGCTAAAAGAATGAAGAATGCAAAATGTGCTTGATTCCTGAACGCACGTCGATTCTTTCACTATAAATATAGTCGGGTTTAATGGACAATATGGAGGTTAATTAAAAGCTGCTATTGTACTATCAAGAATATTTTTTTATATTCTATGTTTTACTTGAAACACAGTATTGTACTATTGAAAATGGATGTTTTGAAAAGCGCGTAATTCTTTACTAGAATATTTAGTACGATATATCTTTTGTCTAGATTGTCCATTGTGATTTCTTCTTGCTGATCTGATTCTCTATTATTTGTTATTATTTGAGTAGAGTGTAATATTAACAAATAAAAAATATGTAAAATACATAATGATACAAAGGAAACCAAAAAGTCTAGGGGCTGGCTCTTTCAATAACATATATCCGGTTGCTCTGGTAACGCTAGTTATAAAAAAAGAATAAAAAGGTGATCTGTTAAAATGCAATGTGCTGTCTAAAGCGCTTCCAAGAAGATCAAGTCCAAAGTTTATTTTTATCACAGGGGGGGTTATGTCTGGCCTAGGAAAGGGTGTAATCACATCATCGATAGCCAAATTGCTGCAATTAGCTGGTTTGAAAGTATCCTGTGTAAAAATTGATCCTTATCTAAACTATGATGCAGGAACAATGAATCCTATTGCTCATGGCGAAGTTTTCGTAACCGAGGATGGGGGAGAATGCGATATGGATATCGGAAATTATGAACGTTTTCTCAATATTGCTGTTACTAAAGATCATAATATTACCACAGGAAGAGTATATCTTGACGTCATTCATTGTGAGAGAGAAGGAAAATATCTTGGCCAATGCGTTCAAATCATACCACATATTACAGATGCTATCAAAAGTCAAATACGAAAAATTGCCTTTGACGAATATCTAGATGTGATGGTTGTAGAATGTGGCGGTACAGTAGGTGATATTGAAAGTCTTCCGTTTCTAGAAGCCCTAAGACAAATGGAACTTGATGGCATTTCTAATACTTTATTTATTCATGTTACACTCGCTCCTGAATTGGAGGTAGTAGGTGAGCAAAAAACGAAACCTACTCAACATAGTGTTCAGGAATTACGAAGAATTGGCATCCAGCCTGATATTCTTGCTGTTAGATGCAAAAACCCTCTTACTTTAGAGGCTAGGCGTAAAATTTCACTTTTTGCCAGTATTAAGGAAGAGTCTGTTATTTCTAGTCATGATGCGCCCTCTATTTATAAAATTCCAGAAGTTCTAGAGAGCCAAGGAATTGTCAAGGTAATTGCTCATAAATTATTGTTTAGAAATAGTACTCCAAAATGGGGCAACTGGAAAACAATTGCAAGATCCTTCCATCAATATAATGGTTCAGTCAATATTGCAATAGTAGGAAAATATGTCAGTCTACCAGACAGTTATGTGAGTATATATCACGCACTCTTACATGCTGGAGCAAATATTGGAAGGAAGGTCGAAGTCAAGTGGATCGAATCAGAAAGATTAGAAGAAGGAGAAGGAGAGAGAAAACTTGACTGTCTAAAAAAGTTCGATGGTATATTGATTCCTGGTGGATTTGGAAAGCGCGGGAGTGAAGGAATAATAAATGCGGCAAACTTTGCTCGGTTTGAGAATATACCATATTTGGGAATATGTTTTGGCTTTCAATTAGCAATAGTTGCATTTGCAAGAAATGTATGTAGCTTGGAAAAGGCTGGTTCTACAGAACTTTGTCCCCACACAAAAGATCCAGTAGTACAATATATGCCCGAGCAAAAAACACTTCAAGATATGGGTGGAACGATGCGACTTGGTAGACATAATATTGAGATTATATCTCATACGAAGGCCGCAGAAATATATGGGAAAAGCCTGATACAAAGAAGACATAGACACAGATTTGAATTCAACCAGGCTTACCGTCGCATTGTTGAAAAACACGGTATGGTTTTATCAGGTTTCTCAGATAATGGCAGACGTACAGAAATCTTAGAGTTACCTAATTGCAAGTTCTATTTTGCAGTCCAATATCATAGTGAATTCAATAGCAGACCTGGAAAGCCCGAGCAAGCTTTTAAAGCATTCATTGAAGCCTGTACGTCCTAAATTCTAAGTTCATAAATCCTCTGTCTTGCATCACGTAGAGATGTCTTCTTCTTAACATAGCCAAGGTTAAGCAAATGGCTAAGGGAGAGCCTTATAGTCCGTTCAGGAAGCATCGTCCTTACGGAAAGATCTTTTTGACTCAATGCACCTTCGTATTCTAACGTCTTTAAAATCAGTTTAGCACTTGGAGGCATGCTTAACAGGTCTTCTGCCAGTTTAACCTTCTTGGCCATGAGCGACGTGGCCGAAGAATGTCCCATTAACCTAACAAGTCTGGCTGGAAATTGGTGTTTATAGCATTCCAATATTTTTCTTATTCTTAACCTAGAGCCGCCATCCAGCACAACTTCACAATGATATCTGCTCATAATATCTGCAATCTCTAATGTTGTGTCATTAGGAATCACCATAGGACGACGAGTATTATCCACAGAGTTTACCGATACTACTATAAAGACCTGAGATCTTTGTAGAACCATTGGCCCACCGGCTGACATTGAATATGCAGTAGATCCTGTTGGAGTAGATACTATAATACCATCACTGTTATCATGCCATATGTCTTTCCCGTCTATTTTAAGTACATGTTCCATTAAAATTGCACTTTTACTAGGAAAAACTGCAACATCATTCAGAACAGGTTCAACCTCTCTTCCATCAACTTTTACTGCTAATCGAAAAACCTCATCTACTTCATAATCATTTTTCTTTAATCTTGAAGTTGCTATTTCTAATTCTCTGACATCTATTTGGGCAAGGAATCCAGTGGAATCAGATTCGTAAATTCCTAAAACTGGAGCAGAATCAGATTCCACTTTATGAAAGTAATCAAGAATACTTCTATCTCCTCCTGCTAACAGAACAAGGTCTACTTCTTTACCGAGTTTATAATTTCCATCTTTCATTACTTGTGTGTCGACATTGAGTGAGTCGAGCGTCTTTTTTATCTGAGATAACAATGCTCCATCTCTAGAATCTGCGCCAGCCAGTGCTACTTTCATTGTTTATTTATATAAAATTAATATTTATTTCAATTTAAAGGTAGATACATCCTCTCTTTTTTTATATTAAATTTTTTGAAAAGATAATGTATTATAGTAATAAGATGCGCTTTGCTCCATTTTTGATTTTGACGGTATTTTATCTAATCCCTCTAAATTTGCTTCTAAAGCAGCCCTTACGGCACCAGCTCCAAAACAAATTGCCCATACTGGATCTTTTTCTTTCAAATATGCACAACAAAAGGCTGAGGATAAAATATCTCCAATACCAGTAGAGTAAGCCGTATCTACTTCTGGTAGCTTTATCCAATAATGCATTTTGTCATATAATAGACGTATAATTCGATATTCAGTAGATAATACAAACTTTACTCCTTTATAGACTTGAAGGAATTGCATGCCTTCAATTCCTTTACGACCACCGGTCAGCGCAGAGAGTTCTTCTGGATCTACTTTTATTGCTGATATTCCAGATATATCCAATTTTAGATCATTAAGAAGTGATATTCGTCCATCGGGAGTTGTTGTACGGATATAACCTTGCGGATCAAGCATCACAAACTCCACGTTATCATTATCATTTACTATTTCCTTAAGTACAGAATAAGGAATTTCGTCTATTACAGGGCTGACTATCCAACAATCGGTTTCGATTTCTTTAATATCTTCAATTGTTATCGGTGAACATTTTGACAGCAAGAATAGGTCTCTACTTTCTTTTTTTAGAATAATTCGAAATCTTGTTGTAGGGCTGTCAGTAATGTGAGTATCTTTGATATTAATACCATTATTATGCAGCATAAGCCTGCTATCTTGAGAAAAATCCTTTCCTACTTTTGTTGCAAGTTCTATTTTAAATTTAAATTCCCTTGCTGTTAAGCTGCAGTAGCATGCTGGCCCTCCTAGGCTTTCGGTAATCTTTCCTTTCATATCTTGAATTGTATCCAATGCTATGTGAGACACTACTGTTATTTTCATGTAAATTATTGAAAGAAAAGTATTTTAACGATTTTCATTGAGACAGTTCGGATTCAAAAATAACCTTTGTCGATATGCGTGTGCATGTCAATATATTACAACGTTTTAATTTTTTTTCCAATTCTGCCAGTCTTCTCAACAATCTCCTTATTCTACTTGTCGATTACATGCCTATCAATTACTTGCGCTTATCACACCAACCAACAATTTATACAGACAAAATTAAATTTGAAAGTTCCTCATTGATATAATATCATAATATCATTGACCTTAGATATTATTTCAATCATGCAATATAGTCATATGTATTATATTACAGGGAAAAACTTTAAATTCTAATATAGCTGATCCAGACTGTTATTAATTTTACTGCGATAACTATCATAAGATTTAAAGGATAGACAAAGAATTTATTTCCTTGCATGCCGAAGAAAAGAACGAGCAGGGGACGTACTAAAGGTGGAAAAGGCAGTTCTGGTACTGTACATTGTAGTCAATGTGGCGCAATGGTTCCTCGTGACAAAGCAAAGAAAGTGACAGGAAGGATTACCCTTGTAGAACCAACTTTGGCCAAAGAGCTTAAAGCACAAGGAGCATATATCGCACCGTCCACCGATGTAAAATTTTATTGTGTCTCGTGTGCTGTGCATAGGGGCATAGTAAAAGTTAGATCAGAATTAGATCGACGGACTGCTGGGAGACTTAGGTAATTTACAGCTTCTTATATGTCGCTACCATCCTTTGGACTATGGTTATACCTGCAATTATTGACACTATAACCACTGCCCACTGCATAGAACCAGGAATTGGTATCATTCCTATTATTGCCAAGATAAGCAGCCTTTCTGCTCTTTCCCCTATGCCAATCCCCTTCAGTTCGATTCCTAATGATTCTGCTTTGGCTCTAATATAGCTTACAATAAGCGATAATGATAATGCAATCATGCATAATAGTGGTTCTGCTAGATGGCCTATTGTCAAACCTAAGAATACAGCAACTTCGGACAATTTATCTAACGAAGAATCGAGAAATGATCCTTTTTTTGAGGTACGTTTTGTTACTCTAGCAACATTGCCATCAACAATATCGAAAAATCCAGAGATCAATAGTACAATGCCGCCGAGAATTGTGGCATTAAACTGCATTAAACCAATAGAGGGTACGGCGGAGGCATAGAGTAAAGCCGATACTATTGATGACAGCATACCAGCGACTGTCCAAAAGTTTGCTGACAATCCCAGAGAGGCAAAGGAATTCCCTAGTAGTTCTATTACAGGTTGTAGAAGGACTCTAAATTTATTGAGCAAATGTTAACCTTTATTTTAACTCTAAACATAATATCTTTTAGCTGCAAGTTCTCAAAATTTTCATCATAATTGTCTATCAAATCTGTCTTTATATGAACTTTTGTTCATTAAATTAAATTTATAAAGAATAGGACGATCTATTTCTAAATCCTTGGTTCTTTCTTTAAATCTTATAAATGTAGACACTCAAATTTCATAATAATTATTAAAGTTTCTTGTACTTAATTCTTTAATAACTATTAATTCCTCGAATAGGTAGATATTGTTAGCAATAGATAAAGAAACATATGAGGAATATTGTCTCAATAAAATTCTGATAATTGGACTAGGTCAACTTGGACTGCCTGTAGCTAAATACATAAAACAACGAGGGGGATTTGACGTATATGGATATGATATTAGTTCTAAAGCGATGGACCGTGCACAAACAACTGCAGGAATAAAGAAAGCTACTAACTTTAGTGATTTTGATGTTTATATTTTA
>DASQRW010000076.1:0-7046 GCA_035642715.1 Nitrososphaeraceae archaeon
TGTTCGATTAGCCGAAAGAGAGGAACGATACATCGTATAGGTCTAGGTTACAAGTAAAGGCTTGCAACTCCCATGGGAACGATGAGTTGTCGTCTTAGGTAATAGGTTAACCTACAGCCTAAAGGTTGTAGGGGAGTCCAAATCTAAGAGGATAAGGGTAAACCACATGGCTGCTTTGGAACTTATTGTAGCAGTCTTGCAGGGAAAACCACATGTCTTCGAGTGCTAATCGGACATTCCTCTATAAACAATGAGTTGACCATAGTCATAGAGAATTTATCTGTGTATTTCTAATCATCCAAATTATTACTGCTAATAATACTAGATATTAGAATTTCTTTTTATGTTAAGATAAACTATGTATATATATACACAATTATTCCTTATCGTCATGTTTAGAATAATTAATGGCAAATAATGCTAAAATATAATATATATATAAAAAGAGGCAAGTAGATTAAGAGGTAACAATAGAATTATAAAATTCTTGATATCTAATAAACTATAGCAATTACTTGCTCTGCAGTTAAGTAAAATGCAAAAAATAATTGCTATGCTATTCACTTAATCTCTACTGATTGAAGCATTTGTTCTATTGTCGGCAAATTTTTCGAGAATTTTGATGCTTCTGCATTATAAGATAGAATGTACAGCTTATCACCTATTGAAGTCCAAATCTGCATCACATTGAAGTTAACCTGGTCAGTTGGAGATATAGCTGAGAATATTATTTTGTGTGCTGGATTGTTCGCTAATGTAAATGGATTTGATTCATTAACTATAAATTGTTGTGATCGGTTTAATGCAGAGAGACTAAGATTAGTGTACTCATCTAAGGATATGTTTTGTGAATATCTAACCATTGACAAGACAAGCTGTGCAGGTAATGTATCGGAAAGGTTCTGTAATGGTGAATAAAATGCAACAACGTCATTATAGTCTCGAAGAGCAATGCTTGATACTGTCCAATTAGAAGGATATTGCATTTTTATTCCTAAGAGTAGATTCTCATAAGTCAAAAAATCTGATGTTGTAGCAGTATTAGATATAGATGACGGAAATTCTTTCTGGCCCATTGTTTGTTGAGGACCATAGAAGACGGTGGCAGTAAGGATCATTATTAAACAAACCACTATGTAGAATATGTTTATCAATTGCTTTCAGAGATTAGCAATTACAGGATGGATATAAATGGTTAGCAGCAGCACAATAATGAGGGTAGTAGTGGTACAATAACAAATCCCAAAAAGATCAGAAGAAGGACAACAACAACAGAATTAGAAGTAGAAGCAACAACCAGCAATAGCAATTATTATTATTCTCATCATCGTAATAATAACAATCATAACTCAAGTAATGAGAACGATAATGATAATGATATCTTGTATGAAAGAAAGATGTAATACATGACTGACGGCTTGCCTAAACATTTCTTGGCTTTATTACAGCGACAAAAACAAAACGTGCTAACCAAATTTAAGTACTTTCTTCAATGCATATCCGATTAGAATACCTACAAAGAAACCACCTGCAGCTGTAGCCGTAAATTGGCTTATTTTTCTGTACTTATTCTTTATGCACTCTATTTCAACTCTACTCTGCTAACATTCCTAGGTGTAATAAGACAACACATTTGTTACAATATTTGTAATATACTCTATATTAACGTTACTTTTAAAGTAATATTTCATAATGAGTATTACATAAATAGTAATATTTAAGTTTCCAGTTAATTATAGGTAAAACTATATTACAATATGCTTGGAGACAAGGAATATCAATTTCTAAAAGACTTAGATAAAGACGATATAAGAAAGTATTCAGATAATTACAAACGTGTGCTAAAACATCGGATACTCAAGAAGCAACATGAAGTTATAGAATGTGCATTATTAATCAATAAACTCAGAGATAAATTGGAGGCTATTTAAAACAGTAAAACCTCAGCTTTGTTATTGTATCACATTTGATTCAGATAACATGCATATAGAAGGAAAATTAAATATCTGCAGAGAAACCGCCATCTACTATTTAACCGCTAGAGATCATAAAAAGGAGTATATCCCTTTACTAATAATCATCATCATCAACATAATGAATCCTTTCATTCTTTCTGATATAATCATTTGTACTTTTTCTCTCTCTACCTAAGTTTTGTTCTTGTTGTTGTTGTTTGGCTTTCTTAGATTGGAAGTATGTGCACATAGCTGTCGAAAAGTTTAAGGTTTGAAGGCGGTTTATATTATCTGGCGACTATTAAAATTAGAAGAAAGACAGTAACTATTGCTGTTGTTATAATAACAATTGTATCTTTATTGTCTATTTATGATATTTTATATAACCTCACACCATATTCAGGATTTGCTCGATCTATTATTTGGCAAGATTCTGATATCAAGGACTATGAGAGATTTCCTTTTCGAATTATTGACAATGCGCCGCCGCTATTCCATTTTATCACTCAAGGTATCAATTCCACTACTGAAGAAAGCAAAATTAACGGTTCTTTTTTGTCGTCACCGGTATTATTTAATAAAATTGTTCCTAACGGTGATACGGAAGGTAAGAAGAAGAAGAGCTTTGACGAATTTCTTGCTTCAACTGGAACAACTTCATTTGTTGTGATAAAGAATGATGAAATTTTATATGAAAAATACTTCAATGGATATCATGAGGAATCAATTAATACCTCTTTTTCAATGGCGAAATCTATTACCTCAGCATTAATCGGTATTGCTATTGATGAAGGGATGATTCAAAGCGTTGATGATCCTATAGCAAAATATCTTCCTGAATTAAGACAGAAGGATCCAAGTTTTAATTCAATTACATTAAAAAACCTGCTGACAATGTCATCTGGTCTAAGATATATTGAAGAAGGTTTACCTTGGAGTGATGACTCAAGGACCTATTATGACACTGATCTTCGCTCGTTGGCATTATCAGCCAAGGTTGAAGAACAACCTGGAAAAAGATTCCATTACAATAACTATAATGCCCTACTTTTAGGAATGATCCTTGAGCGAACAACCCACATGAATGTATCACAATACTTGGAAGAAAAGATATGGAAACCTTTAGGAATGGAAGCATCTGCATCATGGAGCTTAGATAGTGATGCATATGGATTTGAGAAAATGGAAAGTGGTATTAACGCTCGAGCTATTGATTTTGCCAAAATAGGTAGACTCTTCCTAAATAATGGGAATTGGAATGGTAAACAAATTATTTCTGAAATATGGGTTAACGAATCTACAAGACCAGATACGATTACTGATCCTGCACAGTTTTATCAATATATGTGGTGGGTAGAAAATGCTCAGAAGGAGGGTAACTATCACTTCTTTGCTGTCGGAAAGTACGGTCAATATATCTATGTAATTCCTGAAAAGAATATGATAATAGTCAGACATGGTTACGAATCTGGATATGATGGCTGGACAGATCTGTTTAAGAATATAGCAAGGATTGTATAAAGTAGCCTATGGCTACCGATTTTGTATTTCTACAAATGTCGACATGGAGCTATCATTACTCCTTTTAGAAATCCAATAGTAAATCCTGCTGACATACTACTACCTGTTAATGGAATACCAAGACTTGTCATTGCTAATGAGGACGCTGTTGCAGCAGCCGCATGGCCATCACCACTACTTCCACTACTAACACCTCGAATCTGTATAAGCACATTTGAAAGTGTCGTAATAACACCATCTGAAACTCTTTGAAGTTTATTCCAGTTTATGTTAGCTATCTGATGATATTGTAAATACGCTAATCCAGCTAGAAATAATCCAACTATTACAGCCACCATCTTTATTACTTTCTTTAAGGCATATCCAATTAGAACACCTACAAAGAAGCCACCTCCTAGAATAGCTGCAGTTGATGGAAAACTCTCAATGCTCATATTTTAGATGCTCCTGCTCCTTAGGAGATTAGTTGCATAATCATTATCCAATGACTGCTAATTTGATACCTCTGTAATGATACAGTCCTGTATATGGTAACGTTAACAGATATGGGAATCCAGGATATGGAATGAAAACCTGTGTAGCATCTTTTGTGCACCTTAGATCTTCTATATCTATTTGCTTACCTAATGCTTTGACAACAATTTGTCTTTGAAAGCATATAACATATTTTCTCTACAAAAGCTATAGCTTTTGTAGTAGACTTTTCTGTTCAATATTATATTGTGTAGATTTATAGTCAACATAACTTTGCAGGCAGTATCTTTGCCATATCTCTCTCTCCATCTATCTTCATCTTCTTCTTCTTCTGCGACAACTACTACATAGTAAGGACAGCTCTAAACCGCGCCTTACCACTCATCATTAGCTCGTAAGCCTCTGATGCACGTTTGAGTGGAAATACTTCATTCATAGATCTTACACCAGAAAGTGCACTGAAGGAGAGAGAATCTTGTGAACCTATCGACGAGCAGCTATACCAGTCCATTATGGATTGACGTCCTGAGAGTAATGAATTTATAGGCACTTGAAGCGGCTCATCAGAAGCACCAATAACGATGAGCTTCCTGTTGACTCCCAGACCGC
Source organism: Nitrososphaeraceae archaeon (assembly GCA_035642715.1). Classification (GTDB taxonomy): domain Archaea; phylum Thermoproteota; class Nitrososphaeria; order Nitrososphaerales; family Nitrososphaeraceae; genus JAJNBK01. The sequence continues at coordinate 4,560 of DASQRW010000076.1, forward strand.
CAAAAATTGCATTCATCGCTTTTCCACTTGGAATTTTTTCCTTGTAATTGTATATGCCATTTTATCACAATATTCGCTCATATCAATATCTTTGTAAAAAAAGTTCGGAGTATAATCTGCAAGATGAAAGTAAACTTTATTTATTTGACTTTGCAACATGCGATATGAAAGAAATAAATATTTACGTTGTCTCTGAGGACCTTGCGAAAGTAACTGACATCCTTCGTAAACATAACGTTGGTGGTATGGCTTTTTATGAGATAGAGGGTAGAGGCCGTAGAAAACGTGAGGAAGTACCAGAGATGGTGCGTTCTTATATGACAGGCAGGAAAATTACCCACGAATTTGCAAAGAGAACTAAGGTCGAGACATTCGTAACTGATTCATCTGCAAAAGAGATCGTTGAAGACATTTTAAACGCTCTAGGATCAGCATCTGATCCACGGGGCGTAGTCTTTGTCAAGGAAGTTTCCTCTGCCTATGAGATAGGAACAAAACTAAGCGGTGAGGCTATACTAACTGCTAAATAAAGTCCAGTGTTTGCTAAGTCAGCCTCCTAATTAATTATCATTACCTACCAATTATCACTTCCTATTCAACAGTATTTTCCTCTTTTTGATCTGAATCTTCAACTGAAAAACAGGTACTCTGAATGGTTCTCTTCCTCATCCATTAGCTACTCTGATAGCAGCAAGTGATCCTGATGCTGTTACCGCTAAGAGGAATTGTATATCAATGTTAGTCTTCTCTTAGTAATCGCATATATATATAGAGAATAATCTAAGATGACGTTTATATCTAAAACTTGTATTGCTAATGATGAATCATGAAAAAAGACAGAAAAAAACTGAAGTTAGAAATACTCATGAAGAAGTATCAATCAAGCAGAATCATTTGAGTCTAGAAGTTACTGCCGATGATAAAATTCATAAGGTAAATTGTCGTTGTGCTTAATCTCCATTACTAATAATCATCATCAATATAATGAATTCTTTCATTCTTTCTTATGTAATCATGTGTATTTTCTCTGCCTATCTCTTCTTGTTGTTGTTTGGATTGCTTAACTTCTTTGTTATCCGATTCATGCTTTAAAACTAATTGTCTTAACCAATCAATCATTTTATGTTGTGAAAGCAATAAGGCCATAATTAGTGGTTCGGTTGGAAATGGCTCGCCCTTTGCGTTAATTGCAGCAGCATACTTGTAACAATCATTTAGCATATTACTGAATAAGTCTCTATCTTCTGTTGAAGACAGGCTATCTACAAAACTCCTCCATAATTCAATTTCTTTTGTAAGAATATCTTCATTTGGAAATAAACTCATATAATCAACCACCTACACCTCTTTTACTATTACTTTTAAGATTGGAAACACCAGTCAGACAGGGAGAGGTATATCTCCTAAAAGGCCAAACTATTGTTGATATGAACTTATACAATGGCAGAAAGTATATTCTGCTCCTAATTATCATATCAAATTGCTGATATACTGAAAGAAGCGAGTGATTAAGAAATGGCAATTTATTTTTTCATCCTGTAGAGATTTCTGTGTGATACTATGACAAGCTTATTATCGCTTATTCGTTTAATTTGAACATCAATTGATAATATACCGTACCTTTCAGAATTTCCTCCTTTTTTATCTGAGATGGAATATTCTACTTCGAGTTCATCTCCTACATAAACTTCATCTAAAAACCTAGTATGCCTATTATCCCATTTTGGATCTCCATCCATTCCATATAACAGCATAATGTTATTGGAAAATATATCTAGGCGTGTCATCTCACCTTCGGCACGCACTATTACAGCCCGGCCTGGCAAAAGAGTACCTTTAATCCCTTCTTTTGTGGCCAATTCAGGTTTTTCATGCAAAATATTTCTTGTCTTTGCAAATGACATGTATTTTTCAAATTCATCCTTGTCGATGCAGATACGCGATTTGAATGTCTGTCCTACTTTAAACTCTTCAAATTTCAAATCTTATCTTATTTTGAAAACTTAGCATCCAACCCAATATATTTCAACTACCATGATGCTTTTGAACTAAACACACGCACACGAAGAAGGAAGAGAATTGATCCACCAAGTGCTAATCCCACCGCACTTTAGTAGATTAATGGATAATAATTAATAGGTTGAGCTATGACAGAGAAAATGATAATAAAAGTGAACGGGACACTTAACTCCATATGTCCTCACCATCAGATCGGATATCGATACTCTCCGGACATCAGTATATCAACCTTGAAACGTACAGAAGAAACGGACAGGCAGCGGCAACACCCGTATGGTTCACAATCGATGGCAATAAGATTTTTGTCGTGACTAGGAGCAAGACAGGCAAGGTCAAGCGCCTCCGAAACAACTCAAAAGTACGCATCGTGCCATCTGGCATAAGAGGAGAACCCAAAGGTGAATGGCTCAATGGAAAAGCAACATTTGCGACTCCAGAAGAGCTAGAGCGTGCATTGAAACAAAGAAA
>DASQRW010000077.1:0-17342 GCA_035642715.1 Nitrososphaeraceae archaeon
AAATTCCATAATATAGTCACGTTGTTTATACATAAAAACAATATTCTTTAGAAATAATATTTTGAATTTATTCTTGCTAGATATATTTTTCATCTTATCAACGAGATTTAATTTCAAAAATTCGAGTTAAAAGTTTGATACATGTATCTCTATAATTTAGCAGATGGTCTAACAAGGATATAATCGGGCCTATATCCCTTTTTCGCTTGCTGATAATGCAATATCATTACATACATTCTGATTTACCGTAAAAAGTATATTTATTACAATACAAAACAGTTTTTGTGTGTATATTAAGATTTTTCTTCGATTTCCTGCAACAGTTCTACTACTTGATTAAGTTTGCTTACAATTTGGTCTGTTGTCTCTTTCGTTACCCTTCTAGTATTGATATAGGAATCTCTTTCTTTTGTTTTCCTGTTTCTTATTGTGTCAATTTCAAAATATGTAACTGCTCCTTCTTCTCCTTGCATTAATTTATTATAATCAATTGAAACTGAAGATGTTTGATACAGCTCTGTTAATAAATTGTTCAATTCTGTGAATAATTCCATCTTTCTTTTATGCATATCTTCGAATTGAGGAAATTCCTGCTCTACCATCGACGCTTTTATCCCTAGATCTGCAAGAAGGTTCTGATCTTCAAATAATTTTGACAGTAATTCCTCAAATCCCATTTCTATATACCCAATCTTTTCCAACTCCTTCTGAACTATTTCGTTACCTCTGTTGGCCATAGACTGGAAAGTATTTGTTGCATTGTCTGCGAGATGAGATAATTCTTTTTGAATTTCAATAACACGTTTATCAACCTTGTAATAAGGCAGAGCATGAAATTGAATGCCAAAATATCCGTGAATACTATATCTGCCAACTTCTTGCATTATATTACAATACAAACGATGTAAGTCATCTGTATTTGAGTTCGAGACGCCTGTCGCAACCCATCCCTTAAGTGATTCAATCAATTGTTGATAAAATATCATTACTTTTTGCTTTTCAAAGGTATCAGATTGAACCACACTGCCATCTCCTAACATTACATTTACTTTTTTCATTATAATCTGTGGTTTTAACGCTTTTAGATAAGCCTCTCTGATGTTTTCAAAAGCAGCATTTACTTCTCTAATAAAATAATCATCACCTTCAAGAGGTAGTCGCATAATATTTTCCTTAGAATTATGACTCAGATAAATATTCGCAATTTTAAATACAACCAAAATATAGCAATATCATACTTAATGGGCATAAATTTAGTTGATGATATAAAAAACCTATTGAAGACATTATGCATTTCTCTAACAAAAACACAGCTTGCATTTTACAGAAAAATAAATAATCATTTGGTCCTCGGGATCAAGAGCGGTATTGATGAAGGCGAAAAAAATAATTGTACAGCATGGTCATGATAAAAGTGTCCTATTGACATTCTTGTTATTGTATGAACATCTCTGCAAAGCATCTTTAACTGATCAGAATAAGATTACAATCAAATAAGATGTTTATTCTGTTCTTCATTTAGGAATGAAAATGAAAATGAAAATGAAATTTAAGGAAGAAAATACGGTATTGAAGATTGGAAGTACGCTAATAGAAAGACAGGTCAGCTTCACAGACTTTACACACTACAAGATTTATGGCGATATTATCATCTAATACATTCAAAACTAAGTAGTTGAAATGATATCTGATTATATTAGTTTAAGATAGTAAATTAACAAATTCTGTTAGTAAAGACTAAAATACTGTCCACTATAACCTTTGATACAACAATGCCAACTGCATATATTTTGGTTAACTGCACTTTAGGATCAGAAGAGAATATTATAAGTGAAATTGCAAAATTACCTGATGTAAAAGAGGTAAGAGGAACATATGGCGTTCATGATATCTTTGTCAAAGTGAAATCAGATAATACAGAGACGATGAATCACGCTATAACAAATAAAATAAGAAAAATACCGGGAATAACCTCTACAGTTACGTTAGTAGTTATAGAAGAACAAGGTGGAAAGGATATTATTTAATTTTTTTTTCTGTCGATGATTTCTCTTTATCTTCTTTTTTTATCTGCTTTATCTCATAAACAATAAGAGTTGTAGTTGTGATAACGGTCATCCACCCAGTTATTCCAATTATAAGGTAATGTTCATACACACCAATAAACAGAGCAATGCTAGAAGTTGCCGCTCCTATCCACCAGATAACAATTAGAATCTGAAGGTTTATACGAATCATATTATTATTTTTAACCTCTAATATCCTCATCAAAGCCTTTTAGTTGTCTTAAAGTCTTTCCACATCTAGAGCATGTATTAAATTCCTCAAAATTAAAGTCATTATATCTTCTGAAGGAAAATGAGTCAGAGTGATTGCAGAATTTCCGTCGTAAGGCCTGTATAATTATATTGATAATAATAATTGTCATAATAGATATTTTTATTATTTCAGGTTACATCTTCTAATGTTTCGATAGGTTATAAAATTTTTGTTATATAACAGAATTTAATATGCCGTCGGTGAGATTTGAGCTCACGACAGCTCGGTCTTCAGCTTCACTCCCGATAGATCAGGTCGAGTGCTCTCCCAGGCTGAGCTACGACGGCACATGTGTAACGTAGTTGAATAATTCCTATATATTCTTGTCTTATGAAGAGAAACGAATTATATACTGAAAAATTACTTATTATCTGACAAGTATACTAATTAGAATAAGTTTAAGGTAATTATCCTACTTAAGGTAAATAAGCGTAGAATTAATTTTTATCATAACTAGTTATGAACAACATGGTGCATACAGAATCAAACCCTATTGTTGAAAGTCCGGAAGAGAGAAAAAAGCGTTTTCTTTTGGAGTTTGAAATGCCTTTCAAATGCGAAAAATGCAACGAACGATTCAAGAAAAAAAAATACTTGAGAGAGCACAAATCTGATGTCCACTCTTATTGAATATATATATATATATATAATAAAGTTGGATATTAGTGTGATTGAATTTTAATATATATTTTAATATTGCTTGTATTAACGACCTTTTTCATCATATGAAAATCTAATATAATTGCATTCTTTCGTTAATAATATTATTCTATGTTGATATAGTATTAATTATACAAAATAGCTATTTTTAAATGATCTGCTATTCAGTATGGAATATGAAAATATATACCAGAACGGGGGATAAAGGTGAAACCAGTCTTATTGGGGGCAAGCGTGTATCAAAAAATGATCCAAGAATAGTTGCTTATGGCTGTGTAGACGAATTAAATTCAAGTATTGGATTAGTTATCGCACTCTTAAAGAATAGAAATCTCTTCTCAGATCTAGTAGATATTCTTATACAGATTCAAAATGAATTGTTTATTGTTGGCTCGGATTTAGCAGATCCCAACTATTCTTTAGAAAATAAATACGAAACACCACGTGTCCAGGAAAAAATGGCATTACATTTAGAATCTATCATAGATAGGTTTGAAAAAGAACTTAAACCGATTACATTTTTCATATTACCTGGTGGAAGTATAGAAGCTTCATCTCTTCATGTAACTAGAAGTATTGCTAGAAGAACAGAGACTGCCGTTGCCATGCTATCAAAAGATCAGGCTATAAATCCTGCTATTCTAATCTACCTGAATAGACTGTCAGACTTCATGTTTATAGCAGCTAGGTTACTGAACAAACGTCTTGGAATCGAGGATGTGGCTTGGAAGTCTTCATTGTAAAGTAACTTTAAAGTTTTTATGGAATAAATTCTATCACTACTACCTCTAACAGTAACATTGAATATTTATTATTATTATTATTTCAATAATTGCTAGAAAATTGTTAAAATCTTTCTTTATGCAAACGCAGCTAATACTTACTAGTCATTTATTAATAATAATTTTGTCTTTCAGATAATATCTAAGTATTTGACCTATCCCAATGTTAAATTTATAACCCATTAGTATAGTTGACCAATAATCATTCTTTGCTCAGTCATCTTTCATATGATATAAGAAAGGAAATGAAATTTTGAGAGATGACATAGCCAAGAAACCTATTACTTTCTCAACCTGAGGAAGACAATAGCAACACCACATATATCAAGTATGTACAAGAATATATGGAATAGAATCAACAACTATTTCGCTTTAATATTTATCTAATATCTGCTAATCAAAAGCTTCACTTACTAATGCCTTCACTTTTTGCATCAAGTTGTTTATTATTCTGAATTGAAATATTAAAAATACTTTGCAAGTATTTCATCGATTTGATTCTTGACTTTTTCATCTAGCTCCTTATTTTCTTTTTCTTCCGTACTTGTATCACCAATTTTTTGTATATCAGTTATTGCTTTATCAAATTCTGCCAATCCTATGCTTGCCTTCGCCAATCTATTTGCAAGAAAGAATAAAGAGGACAACATATAGTTGACCTTATCACTTTCGAATTCAATTTTTTTTGAATAAGGAAAGACGTCATCAAGACATTTTCTAAGTTTCCTTCCGCAAGAATCCAAACATTCTATATCTCCATTGCAACTCGCTGCACTTTTTCCCCAATCGGCTATACATTTAGATACATCCACTGAAAAATAGGTCAAATTATGCTATAGAGATATGCACCCTTATAATAAATATGTTCATAAGTTATTCTCTCAATTATTGAGAAGATCAGCGATAGCATATTTGAAGTGACAATGGTTCACGTCTGTGGATATAATGAAGATTCATGTCTTATACAGTAAATCATATTGTATGAAGAATTGGTAACTATTCTTACACATACGTCGGTCATACTTCTAGGAGAAATCATGGACTCATCACATACATACATATAATTCTAAAGGGAATTTTAGAATTGGTTATGCCATCTTATCTTCTATACTTGATTTGAACAATTTATAATGATGACATTTGAGATGAAGGTTGAAGAAACGCGAAATATTATTATTCTGCTGATAAATCCCAGTAGTTAGCATCTTTGAATTCTTCTTTGGGTTTGCCTAGAGACTTCCATTCTCTGAATGATTTTGAATATAACTTGACATTCTTCACACCTGCCAATTTTAGCGCATAATATGCTAGTCCAGATAATGTTCCAACGCTTCCACAATATGTGATGATTTCGGAATCAGTGGAGATACCTCTATTTTCAATAAACCTCTTTATCTCTTCTGCATTGCGAAAAATGCTGCCATTGGAACCAAGCATAGTATATGGAATATTTTTGGCACCAGGAATGTGTTCGGTTAAAAAGTTCAGACGTTCTCTAGAATCTAGGAGTATCTTATTAGGCTGCTCCTTTATGGCGTCGACATAAGATGAATCAGCATGAATCTGATCATTTACATTTAATGAGTGCTCAAGCCGTGGAAAGTTATTGATTTTCTTTTCAATTGGCAATCCTAAATTTTTCCACTGGCTAAATGTCATTTCGAGCAATGCAGTATTTGTATGGCCGACATATTGAAAAGTCCATGCAACTCGAGCTGCCAGTGCGCCAAATGTGTCATCATAAACAACAACTGGCATTTTATCTGATATCCCAGCATTCTGCATGATATTTACGACTTCTTCTGGTGTATCTTTATTCAATAACTGTGCAAGTGGAATGGAAACTGCTGTCGAAATGTGTTCTTGCTGGTACTCTTCTTCTTTACGAACATCCACTATGCGGACTGTTTTTTCTCGAATAAGTATTTGTAACGTATCAGCATCACAAATGATCGGAAGCTGGAAATTACTATAGTTGTTGTTGTTATTATTATTATCGTAGCTCTCTTTTTCCATTTTTAAATCAAATGTCTTGTTTTGTTCCTTTAATGATAGTTTTCAAGCAGCACATTCTCCGCGAGCAGTCTTTGCAGAAAATTTGACATCATTGCCATAATCTCTGTATGATTCTGGATCCTGTTCTATTGGTGCTAATTGCGTAACTGGAAGCAATATTGCCTTGATATTTTCAATATTTTTTATGCTGCCTTTTCCTTCTCCGAGTACAATTTTGTTGATCCATTGATTCAATGTTTCATTGTTATTGCGTTCCTGTTTGTATACGTCTATAATCTTGCGAATTATATCGATGACACGTTTTGCTGGTACTCTCATTACGGCCTTTCCTAATTCTCCATATTCTCCATCACTTCCTCCGAATAGCATTGTGTATGTCGGAGCCATTGCCGACCCGATTCTTGATGCTCCACCAAAGAATCCAATCGTCGCAATTTCGTGCTGCCCACAGGAATTAGGACAACCACTAATCTTGATTGTGGAATTCCTTAAACTATCATCAGTGTCAAATTCTAATTCCAAGAGTTTGCGTTGTACTTCTTTTGCCAACCTGTGGGAGTTTGTAATTGCTAGATTACAGGAAGTAGTCCCAGAACATCCAACTGCCGATGCAATTGTTAATGCTCCAGGATTTGCTAGTCCTATTGATGCCAGCCTGTTATAAAAGTCGGCCAAATCACTATCCTTTACATAACGAATAGCAAAATTTTGCTGGGGTGTGTTTCTAGCAGCAGTTTCGGCAGAGAATTCGCGTATAGATTTTGCTAATACCCGTAGTTGGTTCGCTGTAATATCTCCTGCTCCTAGTGTTACAAAAACTGTGAAATAGCCTTCCTGCTTTTGTGGAATAACGTTAGTATGGAGCCATCTTTTATATGCGGGGCTTTCCTGATGATAAGTAACCTGTTCATTTAGCATTGGTAATTTTGATGTCATATTCATTGATTTTGATAAGCATCTTTCTTCTTCTTCTCTAACATTAAATAGTTTGGCTGTAGAAAGAGATGTAGTCATTTCCACTATCGAGCGCTCCTTAAGGGCCATTTTTTGGAATTTTTCCCATCCCATTTCATGTACTAGATAACGCATTCTATTTCTTGCCATATTTTCACGATTGCCATGTCTATCAAACAGTCGGATGGTAGCCATACACGTTGATAGTACCCTATCTTCTGGTGTAAAGTCCTCTAAGGGATGGCCTATAAATGAGGCAGCACCCAGACCCCCGCCAAGATAAATTTTGAATCCTTTTACATCATCTTTGATCGCAGATACCAATCCAATGTCAGCAACTCTCACAAGGCCATGTTTATTGCAACAGGCAAAATTAATCTTAAACTTGCGAGGAAGGTTCTGACACATAGGATTTCTAATAAAGAACCGAGCAATTGCTTTAGCATACGGAGTAGCATCGAATGCTTCATCTGAACAAACACCAGCGAAATGACTACACATTACATTTCTAACAGTGTTGCCACATGCTTCTCTAGTTGTAAGGCCTACTTCAACAAGGCCTCTCATTACTTCGCTAACATCTTCTAATTGCACCCAGTGAAGCTGAATGTTCTGTCGTGTAGAGACATGAGCTGAGCCAATTGAGAACGCTTCTGATAGGCTGGCTATCTTTTCAAGCTGTTCTGGTGTGATTTCACCACTAGGTATTTTGATTCTGATCATACTAAAATTCATCTGGAGTCTTGAACTGTATGTACCGGCTTGTAGTCTAAAACGACGAAAATCGTCATCAGATAACTTACCTTGTCTGTAAAGTTTAACTTTTTGAGCGAAAATTTCTGTTTCCTCCTCTTTTCCCCATTGTGAATTGGGTTCTGAGTAAGGAATATTCCTCTGTTTAGGATTATCATTACTAGTCTTATTTTTCAATATGATCTACTTCAAACCTAAAACCTTATATTTTTTGTGGAAGTAGGGTATATTAGTAGTTACATACGAAAATAGCGGCAAGAAATACTCCTATTAGCTATTGTATCTTGTGTCAAGACCATTTTGTATCAATCTTATCATTGTTTGCTCTATCTTAATCATTGGGAGAATTTAATCCAGCAATAAATATATCAAGAAATTACAAATCAATAAGAAAAGAAAGAATCATAACTAAATCCCTATTATATTGCTGCGGTCAATATAAGTACTCGCTCCTTTGACAATATCCTTACTCTTTTTCTGTTCTGCTCTTACTACTACAGGTATTTAAAAGTCAGTTTGAAATCTGTTTCTCAGCAAGTTCTCCGACATATTCTTCATTCTCAGAATTGACAGCCTAGCTCAAAATGACTTTTTACCGTCTGCTGGAGCCAGCCAACAGATAAGCACATCTAATTCGTCACAATCAATGGTTACACTTATAGGTCCTAGGGGAGACTCCTTTACATCTTCAATTACCACTACAATACCAGCACTAGCCGCTTGTTTATTTAGAAGGAAATAAGTCGTGTCTGCAATTTTATGATAAAGCAACATTCTTCTAAGAACACCCATTGAAGCTTTGGATCTAATCTGCTCATAAATAGTGCGAAGTGATTCGCTCCCGCTGGCTCTGCCAATAACTCTGCTGCCATATCTAAAGTCTGGAGAACATTTATCAATAACATTAGTTATAGCTGATATTACTTTTTCAGGACATTCAGACGGAGAAACTGAAGATTCTACTTTTAATTCAATTCGTGCTGTAAGAGGCGCTTTTCTCATTTATTATTATTACCTTTATGTTTAATAGTAATATTATTATCATTTTTATTAATTTCAGCGATCCACTTTTGGATTATTTCAAAACCTTTTTCTTTTAATTCTTCGATTGTTAGATCATTGTTAGACAACGTTTCGTCTGCTAAAGCTATAGCTTCACTGATACCTACTGTTAATTCACGTCTGTCTCGCACTACAAAATCCTGGATGCTTGATGGACAATCAGGTCTAGCTCTTTCTTTTGTATATGTGAACCTCGTATTTGTTGATGCGTGAATAGCTAATAATTTGACGTATCCTACAGTCTTTAATACCTCAACTTCAGGCATACTTCTAATGCCATCAATAATAATGACATTGATATCGTTATAATCTCTTTCCATTTTTCTTAAAATTAAATGAGCTATTGCTCCTGGTCCCAAGTCTCTTCGTAATTTTAACATCAAACTACCTAAATTATAATCCGTCGGTTCTAAATTTTGCCGATTAGCCTCTTCTCTGACGGCATCTCCCATAGTTATCACGGGGAATCCTTTTTCTTTTAGAGAAGAAGCAATAGTGGATTTTCCAGCTCCAGGCATTCCTGTTAGACAGATAATAATCCTCATCTGTTTTTTTATTTCAAATTTATTTCCCATCTTGCTTTTTTGCAGTTTATCTCGTATATTATGTACGTCATTCAGAGAAACTGTCTATACTCTTTATTTTATGCTAGTGATATCTAAAATAATGAAAACAAAAATCATAGACGAAGAACTCGCTAGATATTGTATATGCATATGCAACACCATCTTTATTTATAATATAAATTATTTTAAATAGATTCTGGTAGTTGCATATAGAAAAGATGGAATAAAGTTAGCCAGGCATCAGAGTCTCTTTGTTTTTCAAGATAGAAACTGATTAATAATGAAGAAAAATTTTAAAACATAAATATTGATACAAAAGTGATTTGTTAAATAATATTCTGAAGCTCAATAATAATTCGGCTTTTTTAGATCTCAATACCAGATCCTGTTATACAATCTTATCCAAAAAGCATGGGTTTATATATATAGAATGTATTTTTATCTGCTTTAATTATTTACATTAAATGACACATATTATATGTTTCCTGCATAGGACAATCCTAATTAAAGGCTAATCTTATATTATTTTACTTGATCTTATTCAGTAATACAGAAACAAAGTTTGAAAGGATTGTATTATCTCTAGTTATAGCTTTAATATTTCTTATCGTTACTTGCACAAATTCTGCATTCTCACAACAAGACCAGGAGGCAACCAGTACAATCGGCGTAAAAATTACATCGCCTAGTATAGGTCAACAAGTTCCAGTTGGCGAGCTTACAATATCAGGAATATCTACAGATAATGCTACTACTGATTGTACAGTCTATGCTGATTGGAATGACCAAAAACCATTTCAAAAAGCTATGGCAACTGGTCCTGGGGGAGTAAATGATTATTCAACATGGAATTTTACATATACAAAGAATTACAATCTTATTACAAATGGAACAAACAATCTTACTTCTAAATTATCTTGTCTTAGTAGTCCTACTAATGTGACAAAATGGAATAGTGTAAATGTCACCGGAGAAGTTGACTTAACAATATCAAAAAATAACGTGACTGCAGGCGACCAGCGTACATCATTTGGGGGTGGGAATGCAACCAGTATAGAAAATGAGACTGGAAATATTACAGATCTAAGTCAGGTTAATACTTCTCTTAGTAATGCGCCTAATAATGATAATGCAACAACAGCTGTCCCTAATAACAAAACAGGAAATCCCATAATTGATTTTTTCAAAGGCATGTTTGGCAGTTAAGTCTGCATGTCAGCTCTTCAATTACCTTTTTCTTTCATCTGGATAAATTAGAAGCATTCGTCAAGGTTATATTGGTGAAAGTAACTTCAGGATAGGAATTTGATAAATTCTATAACTTTCATTACCAGTCATAACATCTTGCCAAGCAAGGTCGTTTATTACCAAAGGACCAATATCTTTTCATTCTTCTGATCTTCTGCGCAACTGGTGAAGATAATGCAATACATTTACCATTAGAGTTGCTTAAAAGTTGTAGAATAGCAATTAATACATACTCTATGAACTTATCATTATGAACATTATACCAAATATGCTGTGTAGAAAATTTAATAGATAATATATCTCTCTAAAGTATCCAAATTGTTTGCCTTGATTTTTTAAACATCTATTAATATGACACATTAGATTTGATGATACTAATAATAAAGGACCATTTAGCATGTAATACTATTGGGAGTATAAAAGAACAAGTTTACATAGTCATTCATCGTTCTCATCAAATTAGCGTTATTGCTGCATTGTATTACATAGCTTATAAATTAAAAAAATTTTATACTTCTCGATCTAAATCTGTTGAAATCCAGGAAACAATAATGAGTCAACAGCATCTTTTCTATTTAGAGACTCTTATGTGGTTCGATGAGCGGTTGATCCAACATTTCATTTACCTTTTGTAAATGCATGGCTAGTTCTTTTAAAACCTGAATTTGTTTAGAGGGTTCGTTCGCAAAACGAAGTACATTATCTATAAACATATCAATTGAAATAATTTCCTCACCCAGTACTTCTATTCCTTTACAAGTAAGTAAATATGACTTAACGGGCTGGCCATCTTGGATGCCGTTTAAAAAGTAATTTTGTGTTTCCTTCATAGCGGAACTTGCCTTACGATAATGTCCTTTTATTATTTCTGCTTCATTAGTAATTTTCTGTTCTAATAAGCTCATACTATCTATAAGATCGTTTATTCGAATAGAATAATCAGTGGTCGCGGAAGGCATATCTTTGAGACTTTTCGCGACTTGTACTATGTCATTATTCGAATTCATAGTAATTATTAATATTATATTACTTTATAGTATATAATTATACTCTGAACATAAAGAATAATATTAGTATTCTTTCTTATTTATCTATTTTACCATTATGACAAATTACAAATTTGTGAACTCTTATCAATGGAAGAATAGCAGAACTCCTGGCGGCTATTGCTTCGACCTTTATGCTCTCTTTCTCTTTTGGTTTGTAGCCACTATCAAGTAAATACTTTCTGTAGAACAACATCATGAGTATTTCTAGGCTGGATAAGGCAACTTCTTGCTTCTGCTTCTTGTTCTACTCAATTCCAGGGTCAATTCTGTCTTCAAATACTGTTCTTCCATTTGCTTCATGCAAATGATTTGTATGTCTCTACCTTATGATATAATAATGCCTCTATTGTTAAATTGGGGGTTAATACGATACATCAACTTACTTTGAAAATATGCATCTATTAGGGACTATCCTACATTGAAACGATTAATTTAATTCCAATATCATTTTCTAATGCTTTTTAGAAATGTCATTGCTAGGCTTATTACTGTATTAGTATAATAGTATCGGGGAAAATATCAGATTCTCCAAACTTTAATCGTATTAAGACCAATATCTTTACTGCCTAAAGTTTGAGAAATTGCAGAAGTTAGTAGGGAAACACAGCAGCTGAAATAATTACTACAAGAATATTCATGTAAATGTCATTTATCCTAAACTGCATTGAGGTGAATATTCTAGTAAATATATTTGGCCTTAATTTGCTTAATCCTCACACAATATAAATAAATCATTTAGCATATTATATATAATATATATATAGGAAAAATCTCACAGGTTGATAATACTGGCTAGATACCGTAATTGCTACAAGAGAAAATCTTTCGAAGTTATGTCCTAAAATCCATGTCATTATAGATATAACCGATTTGAATTATGATAAGAAGAAGAATCAAGCTGAATTTATTCAATTTATTCCAAATGTAGAATCTATTATAGATTGAAAATCTTTGTGAAACCAAATTATTATACGACCAATATATATATATAAAATTATTTTGCTGTATTAAAAGTATTAATCTGCATTTAAATAAATTCAAATCCATAATTATACGGTAAAATATTGAACACTAATAGAATGTTCATTGCTGTGGATGTATCAAGCAAAGACAATATCGAAAAATTACAGCACAAATTACAAATCTCTGCGGGATGGAATACACTATTGTTAAAGCCGGTATCAAAACAGAGTTTTCATTTTACATTAATTTTTCTTGGTGAAGTGACAATCAATACTGTTGACAAGATTAAGACCAACTTATCAGAAATACAATTTGAACCAATTAAAATTACCTATACCGGTATTGGCGGTTTTCCAAATTCAAATACTGCTAGAGTGATCTGGATGGGGGTGGATGCAGAAGGAGGTCGAAAACTTGTTGGTCTTGCTGAAAAAGTAAGATCAAAAATGAAAGATATAGATTTCAGGCCTGACAAACCATTCACACCACATATGACTCTTTTTCGTGTAAAGACAGGAGGGTTAAAGATAACAACTAAATTGTTGTCAGAGTATAATCGTATGATCTTCGGTTCTGAGGTTATTAATAAAATCCATCTGAAGCGAAGTGATCTCACTTCTACAGGTCCTATTTACACAGATGTATTTACGGTGAATGCTTGTGACTGATATAAACAGTGTTATTTCTAAAGCATTACAGCGCTGCCAACCATCACCCAAGGAAGTACAACATTTAACAAAAATTGCAGATGAGGCAATGAAACTTGTAAGACAATATTACTCTCCGATGATAACAGATGTAGTTTTTGGCGGGTCTTTTGCGAAGGGTACATGGTTAAAAAGAAAAGACATTTATGATAACAGTGTAAAACCTGAGGAATGTACTGATATAGACATCTTCATAAAAATTGATGTTTCGCTTCCAGATGAAGAATTTGATGAGCTTGCTAAGAAGATAGGAAAACAGTCTTTGAGTAAGTATAATCCTCGTCTACGTTATTCAAGTCATCCATATGTTGAAGCATATGTCAAAGGAATTAGAGTAAATGTTGTACCCTGTTATAATGTAGAGAAAGGCAAATGGAAAAGTGCTGCGGATAGATCACCGTTTCATACAGAATATATCAGGAATAACTTAGATGATGAAAAGAAAAATCAAGTAAGACTATTGAAGAAGTTCCTAAAATCAATTGGAGTCTATGGAGCTGAAATCGCTACCGCGGGTTTTAGTGGTTATGTTACGGAGATTTTGATTTTAAAATATGGTTCATTTCTATCCGTATTAAAGGTAATTTCAAATATTAAAGAAGACAAAAATGTGATCTCTATTGGTAAATTTGATGAAGATATATTAAAGATTTTTCAAAGCCCACTTATTATAATCGATCCAATTGATCCTAGAAGAAATTTAGGGACGGCAATTTCTGGGGAGAGTGTTGGCAAGGCCGTACTTGCAGCTAGGGCATTTTTGGAAAAGCCATCATTGGACTTTTTCAGAGAAAAGAAAGAAAGATACGACGACACTTTTAAGGAGATATATTCAAATTTACTTGTAGTAGAATTCATTTATCGCCAGCGCAGTCCGGACATTATTTGGGGACAGATAAAGAGAACTCTTAATGCAATTTCAAAACAACTATGTATTGCTAATTTTACCGTAATTCGAAGCATTGGTGATATTGATGAAAAAGGGCATGCCACATTTGTATTTCTATTAGAAGCAATTACACTGCCCCCATATATGGCAAGAACCGGCCCTCATATTTTCCGGAGAAAGGATACCGCCAGTTTCATCTCAGAGAATATCAAAAAATCTCTGCTGATATGGATAGATAATGAAATGAAGGTTAAAAGTTTGGTCGAGAGAAAAACAACAAATGCGAAAGAGTATGTGAAATTAATTTTGGCTAACAAAAAAGATGTAGGGGTTACTAAGGGATTGATAGAAGACATACAAGAGACACTTCAAATTTATACAGGAGATGAGAAAGAAATACACGGATTAGTAAAGAATGCAATCTACAAGCTTGTCACCACGGATCCCCGAATTTTCAGATAGAATTGGTATAAATTCTGCAAAACTTTTCACTATTATTTCATATCCACACTTTAGTGAAACAGAATATTCTAATCGTTTGAAGGAAATATATTCGCTTGGAATCAATTCCATATTCTCTGTTGGTCGAACAAAAATTGGAAGTATGTCTATTGCAGGAAAAGGTTGTGTAAGCCTAGTTGTAAAAGCTGAGATCAAAAATACAATTTGTGCTCTTAAGATAAGAAGAACTGATGCAAACAGGAAAACGATGGACAGAGAAGTTACTTTACATCAAATAGCAAATTCAGTTGGTGTTGGTCCTGACATACTAGACTATTCAGATAACTTTGTAATAATGCAATTCATCGATGGTTTGAGCATAATTAATTGGATAAATCATCAAAATATCAACTCAGAACAGGTTCGCAATGTCGTTATCAGTATAATGGAACAATGCTATAAATTAGATAGAGTACATCTCGATCATGGTGAATTAAGTTGTCTAAATCATCATATAATAGTATCGCAAGCGAGTACTGCCAACATTATAGACTTTGAAAGCTCAAGTACAAAAAGGAAGACATGCAATGTAACAGCTGCTGCTCAGTCGCTATTTCTAAGTGGACTAGTTTCAAAAAAAGTGAATGAACTATTACATCTGCCGGAAAGGGAAAAAATGATCAAAGCATTGAGGAGCTACAAACAGGATCAATCTAGAGATAACTTTGATAATATCATGAGTATCTTAGTCAGATAGCTATCGTATAATATAGTGTGGGTTCTAATATAGTAATCATAAGAAAGTATGAAAAAAGATAATATCTAAATATCAATTTCACATGCCTCATTGTTAGCAGTGGTAGAGAAGGCAAGAATAAACAATGCTAAACCTATCAATATTCAGGTCCTGAGACTATCGCTTATTGCTATAGTTTCAGTCGTTATTTTTGAATTTTGTGCAGGGGTTATTGCAAACAGTTTATCGTTAATTACCGACAGTGCTCATGCCCTACTTGATGCTGGAGTCACCGGAATTTTACTTATTGCGGCCAGGTTAGCATTAAAACCAAGAGATATTGAACATACGTACGGTCATGGAAAAATAGAAACCATAGGTGGTTTTATTGGAGGTGTGGCATTATTCGTATTAGCAATATTTTTTATCTATGAGGCACTAGCAAGAATTACAATCGATTCAGCTGGTAGTTTACTTGTTAAACCAGGTTTCTTAGGATTCGCCGCTGTCTTGTATACCTTGTCAATTGATGGCTTTAGATTAGCGCTTCTACAACACGCGACAAAACAGACTGGGAGCATAACTTTGAAGGCTGACTATTATCATGCATTTACAGACCTTTTATCTACAGCGATTGTATTCTTAGGTCTGTGGCTTGTTACAATTGGATTTAATCATGGTGATTCGATTGCAGCTATAGTTCTCGGAGGATTTCTTGCTTACCTAAGTTTTACATTTTCCTATCGATCCGCGATGGATCTGACAGATGCAATATCACCAAAGCTGGTTTTGAAAGTAAAGGAAGCTGTCTATAACACCAATGGTGTTTTAGAATGTCAAGATGTTAAAATGCGCCGAGTTGGAAGAGAAACTTTCATTGAGGTAATAGTAATTCTTAGAGCCGATATGAGTTTTGACAATGCCCACAAGATAAGTGTAGAAGTAGAAAAGAATATTGCCGAGAGTATTGGCGGTAATCCAAATATTGTAATTCATTTCGAGCCAATCTGGAGTTCTGATCTATCCTTAGAATCGATTATTGAGACAGCAGCCCTTGATGTCAAAGGAGTAAAAGGCATTCATAACATTTCAATTGCTAGAGCAGATTTTGGTGAAGTGATAAATGTCTCGGTACATATTCAGATGGACAGATTTACAAAATTAATCGATGCTCATTCTATTGCTAATTTAGTAGAAGATTCAATAAAAAAACATATTAAAACAGTACAACACGTAATAGTTCATCTTGAACCTCTGATGCCAGGTGTACAGGAGGCAAAGATTCTCGTGGATAAATCAATGGAAGAATCGATAAAGAGCATAATTTCTAGCCGAAAGGATATTGTACATACTAATAACATTATAATATATAAGGCAAACGAAGACATATTAAAAATTGACATAAACTGTGTATTCCAAACCTCTGGAGAAACCATAGAGCAAATTCATGAGAAAGTTTCGCGACTTGAGAGAGACATTCGTACAAGTTATCCTAGTGCAATTGTTACCATACATGCAGAACCATCATAAATCTTCTTTATTAGGTATTCCCCATTTCAATCTTATAATTTGTTTCATCATAATGTTTATTTGCTCAATAAAAGAAAACTTACATTAATTTAAGATTTCGCTCATTATTTGTGATCCTTAATCTTCTTCAATTGTATATCCACCTATGTTAACAGAGAATTCTGAACGCTATAGGAATTGAATTATTATCAGTATTGTACTATTATAAAATAATTCTATAGTAGAATAAAGAGAGAAAAATAAACGATAAGGAGAGATAGTATGTTATATTACTCTGATACTTTTCCAATAACTTTTGTCTTCTTATCTAAGTGCTTCGACGATTTTGATGACGAATATAAAAATTTACTTAAAAGATTGAACATCAATTGGAAAGAGTGTTAGACCTAAAATTTAGATCATTGTTAACAGGTATTCCATATATTTTCTAAAGGTATTTACATGGTTAATGTATATAATAGTATACTTACATATAAGATCAGGAGGATAATAAAAAATAATGTCATCGTCAGCTAGTGGCTTTATCAAAGCAATAGAATCAGGTTCAAAGCATCTTGTACTCAAGAGATTTACTTTCCGCTATCCAGAACAAAAGCTCAAGTTCGTTGGAGATGGATATCAGTTTGATCCAAAACGTGGAGTTGGTATTGCAGGAACACGTGGTAGA
>DASQRW010000078.1:0-24375 GCA_035642715.1 Nitrososphaeraceae archaeon
TCATCAGATGGCGGGGTACATGGTATCCACAAGCCTGCAAATTTCTGAAATTAAAACATCATATATACATTCTTCATTTGAAAAAAGTGTCATAGAAAGAACGGTACAATATTTTAAGGATAGGACTGAAAGTTTTGATGAGTAGTTTCCTTGTACTAAGAAGAAAAGGTGCAAATTATATCATGTTATAAATTGGTTGACCATGTTTGCGGATATTCATAATAAACTTATTCAAAATGAGATGATGTTCTTAAGTTAACAGAGCCGTAAAAGCACATATCATCATATCGTCATGAAACTTATGAATAAAGTTAGTCTCTAATCCAATTATAGTATTGGAGGTCTACTTCAGCCAATATTTTGCTACCTTTTACTAATTGATTTCTCTATTTCCCTAGCAAGAGCAATATCCCGTTTAGTAATTGCGTCAACATCAAATGATTTTAAAGAAAGTTTGACAGTCTTCCAGTTAATTGTGATAATTGGATGATGATCAAGTCTTTCAGCGATCTTTGCAATATCATTTACAAACCCAATAGCATCCATAAAGCTGGAGAATTGAAATGATTTAACAATTTTTCCATCTTTTAATTCCCATTTGCTATCTAATTCTGCAATATTTTCTTCTATCTCCTCTTTTGATAACATATATGTTATAGCTGGAATAATTAACAATTAAAAATTACTGTTTGACAACAATATTAAAAGAGGTATTAATACATCCCAAAATACAGAAGATTTCCAGATGTAACCATAGCTGCTTTGGATTTGATGATTCTTTAGGAAGACCACATAAAGAAATACTTCCTCTATTCCATAGTTAGAGTTGTCAATCAGTAATTGAAATACTAAATAAGCTTGGTTTGATACCAAATTTATAATAGAGAATATGAATTCTATCTTCCATGGCAAGACTCGTTAGAAAGAGGATAGAGGACCGATCGAAGTCAAAGTAGGAAATGCAAGTAAATGGATCTGTATGTGCGGATTAAGTAATAATCAGCCCTTCTGCGATGGCTCACATAAAAAGACAGCAGATGAAGAAGCAGGAAAAGTTTATAGATATAATACTGATGGAACCAGAACTGAAATTCAATAGAAATAAAAATTCAAAAGTCTGATCCTACTGCTACTATTACTATTATTATTATTATTATTTTTGTAATGGCAAATGCTTAAATTTTTCGTATTTTTATAGAAACTATGACACTAAACCACAATATATATACAATATAATATACAGAGGAATTACCTTTAGCAAATGGCAGGCATAAGAAAACATATGTAAAAAGAAGTCCAAATTCTTTTGAAGAACAAATGCTTATTTATTATCATAATCATGGTCTGAAGATCGGCTCCTTTTCTTTATGCTTGGAATACGTGGCACAAGCACTGCAAAGGCGATCGAGACTATTGCCACTAAATAATAATTAAACCCTATTGCCATCCCTATAGCTGCGGAAAACCATATACTTGCGGCAGTAGTCAAATTGATAACCTTACTACTATCAGCTTCGCCATTTTTACCGTCAATTTCACCTTTAAGTATTACGCCTGCACCTAGAAAACCAATTCCAGTAACAAGTTGGGCAGCAATCCTTGATGTTGAGTTGGGATCAACTAATGCAGATAAATAAGTAAAAATCATCGATCCTCCAATAACAAACGAATGTGTGCTTATTCCAGCTGGCTTGCCTCGGGACTCTCTTTCTGCACCGATGAGAACACCAGCAATTAATGAGATAGCTATATCTATTAAGAAATCTATTTCATGGACTCCGAGAAAAGCTTCAACCATATTGTTTTTGTAAAATGATGTGTTTATAAATCATAAGTCTATCATGATTTCTGTAAGTAATGTAAGATTTGAGATGCCGATAGTAATAATAATAATAATAATTTATGATTTATCTTGTGGGGTGTAATTCAAAATATAACAAGTACCTAATTCTATCTACTTAATATTCAAGAAAACAATTTGATTGGAGCAAAAATAATAATAAAGGTATTAAAAAAGAGGACTGTTAACTTATGGAAAATATATATTGATGCTTAAGCAGTTAAACAATAACTTTTATTTATGACAAAACAGATAATAACAATAAAAAAAGCAAAACTCATTTGAATTAAAATACTTTGACGGTATATGCGTGACCCATCCACATTTTTATAGTCAGAAAACCAATTTCAGCGCAGATACAAATAAAAATTTACATATCGGCAAGAATTTTGTGTAAAGTATGCGATAAGATAATGAAAAGTAAAAATCACATCTCTATTAAAGTATCAACGAGTATCATCTAATACTTATCTGAATTTTAGAATTTATTTCATAGTCTTCCTTAATAGTCAAACGTTAAAGGTGGGTGAGTGTGAACTACGCAATACTACAATATTTTTAAACTTAGATATCTATACATTCTTAATGTTTTTACATGAAATTGATCATTTGTCTGTTACAATCCTAATGGATAATTATACTGACAGACTTCTACCAAGTTCCTTACCTGCAATTAGGCCACCAATGATAATGCATGGAAGGTTTCTTCCTGCTCCAATTGCAGAACATGGCTTTTCAACAATTATCGAAATCAGATATAATGATGATAATAAAAAAAATATATTTCTTTTTGATACTGGTGTAAGTGAAAATGGAATAATTTTTAATGCGGATATATTTGGAATAGATCTTAAGAATATTGAAGCAATTATCTTGAGTCATGGTCACTTGGATCATTGTTCAGGCCTTCTGAATGTGCTAAAGCGAATCTCTAAATCCATTAAAGTCATAGCTCATCCTGATGCTTTCCTAAAACGATGGCTAGTATATCCTGAGGGAAATAAAGCAAAGATGCCAGTACTTGACGAAAAGGAATTGGAGAATCATGGAGCAACAATACACAAGATTAGAAACGTAAACTATCTTCCAAGTAACAATGATGATGATGGTGGTATTGTTGGTGGTGGTAATGGTGTCAGTTCACCACTTATGATTACAGGACAAATTCCTAGAGAGACAAGTTTTGAGAAAGGTTTTCCACTTCAGTATGCAGAGATCCAAGGTCAGAAAGAACTCATCCCTGATCCGTTAGTAAATGACGATCAGGCAATAATAGTAAATATTAAACAAAAAGGATTAGTAATTCTCACAGGATGTGGTCATGCTGGAATTATAAATACCATAAACTATGCTAAAAAGGTCACGAAAATAAACAAAGTTTTTGCAGTTTTGGGAGGATTTCATCTGACTGGAGGTATATATGAAGAAGCAATAGAACCAACGATCAAGGACCTACAAAAAGCAGATCCTAAATATGTTATACCTTGCCATTGCACTGGCTGGAAAGCAACTAATAAAATAATTGAAGTGATGTCTGAGAAATTCATACAGACAAGTGTAGGTACATCATTTAATTTTTAATATCTATTTCCATCATAAAGTTATTCGTGAAGTTGAGCTACGATCATGTTTTAACGTATCGTGTTCAGTTTACAAATAGACTATACTAAGAAGAAAAGAGAGAGAGAGAGAAAATAAAGGTTCTAATTAGTAGTTATGATATATTGACATAGTTATCGGTAGCCAGAACAATTTTTCTTATCTCAGAAATCAACTACATAGAAAGATTAGAATATATTATAAGGTTGCTTTAGGAAATTAACTTAATAATTACTTGCTTTTTATTGTATGGAAGTCTGTGATCTTTTATTTCTAATCTTCACGATGATTTCTCATTCTCAACTGAAAATTCTCAAATAGTTTATCTTCCTCCTTGATTTTTAGTTGTCTTATTATTACTAACATATACAATTCCTAGGATATTATTGATTTAAAATAAAAGATGAAATTATCCTACTTCCTAGCATTCAATTATAAGATTGACTGCTGATAATAATATAGATGTCGCCTTGCATGGAATTGATCCATTGCAACAAGTTTGTGACGTCATTCAAGAAAGTATCTCCCAGATTGCACAGACTGAAAGTCACAATGAAATAATGGGTGAGGACGCGCGATTACCTGCGTATTATCTTCAGAAACGTTATATGGCTATGAAGTGTTGTTGACGGTGGTGCTGATGATGGTGATTTGTTTGAGTTCAATAACGTGCTGTCATTTATCATAAGATTTGAGCACCAAGATAGAGTGAGAGGACTAGGATGAAGAGTAGTAAATATATATATTGTCTGTCTACTGTTGACCAGAAAGAAAATATGAGCATAATCAAAATTCCATTTAATAATTAATTAGTAGAAGAAAAGAGGAAGATGACTACAATACTAGTCTTTTTGATTAGTGGTTATAGCAATAGTAGATGGTAACCCCAAATGCTCCTTTTTTGTCTGTTCTGTTTTTCTACTACTGATTATTCTTGATCGTCACTATCTTCTGAAGTTTCTTCTTCTTCTGGTTCTTCTTCTTCTTCTTGTACAGCCGATGATTCTACTGCTCGCTGGTCCTGAACTGTCACTGTCACCATTGCCGTGTCTATCTGATCATCTTCATTCGAAATAGTATATTCAAAAGAATCTTGTCCTATAAAGTTCGAGTTAGGAGTATAGGTTATAGTTCCATTCTCATTGATAGAGGATATACCATCAGAAGGTTCAGATGCAGATTCTATATTTATTGTATTGTTATCGTCACGCTTTGAGTCTTCATTACTAGTATTAATATCATTAGCTAAAACAGGAATTATTACTGCGGTATTTTCATATGTTGTGACTGTATCAGGCATGGCAGTAGCTGCTATGGCAGTACTATCAGAAGAGGAAGAGGAAGATACAGATGCAGATATGGATGGCTGAATCTTTTCAGGATTTATTGGAGTAAGACTTGATATATTGTCAGATTGTAATAGTGTATCATTAGCATTGTCTGATGAGGATGAGGATGATGAGGATAATAAATTATCTTCACTATTATTATTATCATCATCGTCATCAATTGGATTGACTATTATATTCACATTGGCTGTATTGCTATCTACCTTACCATCATTTACCTTGAAGCTAAAGCTATCTTCTCCAGTAAAGTCAGTATTTGGCGTATATCTTACATCTCCATTATCTTTGTTAAAGTTATTTAATTGCCCTTCTGAAGGCTCTGATACTATAGAGTATGTGATCTTATCTCTATTATCGATATCAGTGCCTTTGAGATTAATTGCTAGAGGTGCATTTTCATCTGTTTCCAAATTCTGACTGTCTGCCGTTGGTTCATTATTAACAACTTCTTGTTCTTCTGCAGATTTTACTACTGTAATTATAACTGAATCATTGCCAGTCGAACCTTCATTATCTTTAACTATTAATTCAAATTCATATGATGATGATTCTTCTTCTCCTCCTCCTTGTGAAACCAAAGTTGGAGCAGTAAATGCAGGAGTAGCTGTATTAGCATTCTCTAGTACTATTGATGATGGATTTTCATTATTCGTCTCCTTAAGCTGCCACAAATAAGAAGCTATTGTGCCATCAACATCAGAACTTTTGCTGCCATCCAAAGTAACAATATCGCCTTCTTTTACCTCTTGATCTAAGCCAGCATTAGCTATAGGTTTAGTATTAGGCAAAGGAGTAATCTCAATTGATACTGTAGCTGTATTGCTATCTGTTGCACCATCGTTTGTTCTAAATGTAAAACTATCAGATCCTACAAAGTCTGTAAATGGAGTATAGGTAACTAGCCCTAATTCCTTGTTAAACTCCATTAATGCCCCATGGGATGGATTGGATACAATATAATATGTTAGTTTATCACTGTCTGGATCGGTTGATTTCAGATTAATAGTTAATGGCTTATTCTGCTGTGTTGGAACGCTTTGGCCTTGAGCTATTGGTGGTGAAGTATTGATATTGCTTACTATTATATCCGCAGTATCTGTTGATACTAAACCATCACCATCCTTAACTGTCAGCTCAAATGGCAACGTGATACTGTTTTTATTATTGCCTAGTATGAGTGGAGCATCAAATTTGGCTTTAGCATTGTTTGCATCTTTAATTATAATAGGAGCACTAAGGGGATTGTCATTATTATCAATATTGTTATTATTATTATCATTGTCATTAATATTAATAATTTGTTTCCAGCTAAAAGACAGCTTACTTTTGTCTTTGATGTCACTACTGCGTGTTCCATCCAAAGTAATACCTTTGGTGCCTTCATCTACAATTTGATCCGGACCTGCATTGGCTACCGGCGGTGGACAACCTAAATGATCTATAATTGCAAGTGCATTATATGTCAGTAGTTGGTTCATGTCATCATCAGCTAGTAAATTGAGTAAGGATATTTCCATCAAGTCATTTAGAAATGATGCCATTTTATCACATGCGAGTTTATCATTAACAGAATTACTATCTGTAAGAATTGCAATTGCCTGATCTAGTGGAATGACTGTAGCGGCTTCTAAATCTGCACGAAGATCCAATATTTTTATAAAGTCAATTAAATCTTGAATGCCAACAGCAGCTGAAATGATTTGCCATGAAAAGGTAGAAGGAGTTGGATCCTTATTACCTGCTTTGTCCACTGCTCTAACTTCAAAAGAATGATTACCATCTATAACATCAGTATAATGACAGCCAGATATGCCTTTCACAAACTCTGTCATATGCTGCTGCCATTTACCACTGCTTTCATCTACTCTACATTCAAAATAATCAATACCTACTTTATCTGTCCCACTAAATTCAAATCCTATATCATTTGACTCAGTTGATTCACCATTTTCTATAGAACCAGTCTCCCAGCTTACTATTGCTCCACTGAATTTTGTCTCCGGAGGTGTAGTATCTTCTACTCTTATATCAAAAGATTCTTTGCCTGTATTGCCTGCTTTATCGGTTGCACTGCAGGTGATTGTAGTTTCACCTAATGCAAAAATAGAACCTGATATTGGTATACATGTAGGTGTTACTTTGATATCCACGTTATCTGTAGCATTTACTTCATATGCTACTTTTGCACCAGAAGGGTCTGTTGCCTCAACTATTAATGGATCGGAGGGAATATCAATTGTAGGGGAAATGGTGTCACTGTCAGCAGCAGAAGGTAATGTTGTGGTGGTGGTAGTGGTAGTGGTAGTGGTTTGTGAATATACAACTAATGCACTAAAAAATTGGTTGCTAAGTATAAACGAAAATACCAAGAAAAATATTATTATTGTTATTACAAATTGATGACCTAAACTTTGAATAGTCAGATTAATCATAGCATTATGAACTGCTTATTTATTTATTTATAAGAATTCAGAAATTCTCTTTAGGATATAAAATCCCCCCTTTGTTTTAGTTAAAAATCCTTGTGTTGACTATAGCCTAGTCAGATTATACAAAAATAATTATTTACACATATTCCTGAGAAAATTAAGATTATTCATAGTTTATCGCCTTTATGATATCGAATAACCTTTTTATTTTGGATTTTATATTGATGCTTTGTATTGTGTGTGACTTCAATCCACCCTCATCCACAGCTGAGTTAAGGTTGGTATTATCAATATTGATATAAGCATAATAATAGACAGCTTGATGTTAAACTACTGTCTTAGATTAATTTAATAATAAAGTTATCAATTTGGTCATTTTAAATTGATTTTGGTAATAAATATCAAAATAAAAAATTGTTTATTTTATGGCTGACCTTCATACCGCTAACTGCAATAGAGAATTGTTCATCTTTTAGAATAGCAGTGTATAAAAGAAGAAGAAGAGGAGAAAACAGAACTTATTTCGCAACTCACTTGACATATCAGAAGACAGAAAGATATGTGATAAGATGTTTTTTCTCCTATCTCACATTTATACAATTCAGAATGCACTTATCTACTAAACATATGAGGATAATTCTAACATGATGATGATAATAATAATTTTTAATATTCATATAAGAAATCAAATCTCCTACTTCCCTCTAACCTTCACCTTCTACTCCCCTTCTAATTACACCCTTATTTTTGTTGACAACACTTCAGAATCTGGATCTAGCATATCCTGATTTTCATTATACAGGAGTAATTTTTAATGTCTTTTTTCTCTAATACTAGATATAGATGGTACCTTTTTTGTTATATATTATATATAATACTCAACACTGGTTGTTATATTCAGTTTAATACAGTCATAAAAAGAAGAAGAAGAAGAAGAAGATTTATGTTTTAGAATTTATCTAAAATTAATCTGAGGTTGCCGTATGTTCTTCTTCTCCTGCTTTATCTGTTGCAATCTCCGATACATGTATAACAGCTGAAGTCATATTAGGAAGCATAATATCTTGCTCTGTTGGATTTAGCAATGCAATGTCAGTTATTTTTGAACCTTTTTGTTGAGTTATATCAAGATGATACATACAGATCATCCCTGGAGTAGACATAGGATCAAGTGTCATATTGAGGGGCGGCATGTCTGGCATGATCATCATACCTCCTAAAACTTCAAGTTGCGAAACTCCATTGGAGTCACAAGGAATATGAGCTTGTATATGAGCTGAGGCTATGTTAGATGGAGCTGAAGTATATAAGTGAATAAAGTTTTTTGCAGGAATAACTTTCCCATCCAGCAGAATGGTTTGTGAGTCAAATACATCGCTCGTTTGTGCTTCATGTTGGCTGAAAGCAATATTAACATTGTTAGTCAATAATATTACGACCACTACAAGAAAACTACACCCAAAAATAGATATAATATTTTTATTATTCATTCATTGACAGTACAAATCATGGGCTATTTATAATTATATAAATATACGTATAAAAATATACAAAAAATCCTACTGATAATAATAATAAAAGTATAGGTAGTATACTGATTTTATTTGCTCATATGCCAATGAATTACTGGCAGTAAAAATGAATTTTATGATTTGATTCTTTAAGAGAATATCAGTGGCAGATGAGTGATTACTTGTAATGTCTATGGTCTTCTAATGTATTTACTATTATATCCCAGTAGCAACTTCACAGGAACAGTAACCAAGATGATATATATATATTGTAATACCTTGATTGTAAATGGGAAAATGATACAACTTTGGTTATGTCCCATTGATTCTTATGTCGTTTGTTGCTGATGGTAGTTCTTTATAACTACTTGAAAAAGATTTTGCCATTAATGTTAATGTTAAAATGTTAGGAGGAAAAGAATAAGAAGATGAAGTAACAAATTATGAAATGTAATGCCTCTTCATATTATCAACTGTTATTATTGCCACGGAAAGAATCATGCAACTATCCAGAAAAAACTCGCCATTTGCAGTAAATTTAGGTTTTATTCTTCATCAAAATATCAGTGAGCTGAATGATAGTCTTCAGAGCGTCATACTGAATGAAGCTAAACGAAACCAATGTTTGGCTTCTGGATTAGGTCTTAGTGAAGTCAAATTCAACGCTCTTAATACATATCCCAAAAATTGTGATGATGAATGTAGGTAATTAGTCAGAAATGATATTGATGAATTGAAGGAGTAGCAAGTGATGGACACATGATTGTTTGCCACAATAGTTAGGAAATCTTATGACAAATGGAAGGCAAAGGGATTCCTAAAATAACAATGGATGATGATTATGACTAATTACAACTGATTATGAAAAGGTTTCAGCAAAGTTTTGCTTCAATTTGTAACAAGACATTATTGTCTATGACTCTAATTTGTAGTGACTGTTGAAGGATCCTTGACGATCATCTATAGAAAATGTCTTTACCTAATAAATGAAATTACAACACCAAGAACAGGCCATATACTATATGTCTACCAGGCTTGTAGTCCTCTAATAAACTCAGGAAATAGTTAACAATACTATTTTGGCAGTGTTAGTCTGTGACTATAATACTACTAACAAACCTTTGGGAGATGTTATATTCATAAATGGATTTCTATTTATAATGCATTATACAGAATAAAACTATATTATTATTATTATGCCATCGCAAAGAGAGTAGAATTTAATTAACCTAATTAGAAATAGATAAATTATATTGATCTGACAGGTGTTCCAATGATTATTGTTTGCTAATCAGACTTGTAACGTCATTTAATAGGATGAGAAAATTTTCTCTTATCAAAAGTTATCACCAAAGTTTTTCATGCGTTCATTAACTTCTTCTCTTGGCGAAGGTATCTTTGTTCCAGATTTGTGCTCATCTTTATGAGTTCGATGGTCTCTCTTCTTTTCATTTTCCTCTCTAACATGATGTAGCCTGTCCTTTTCGTGAATGAATTCTTTACCACAATTATTGCATTTTACAATCGCATGATGATGTATGTGTCGGGCGTGGTTGATCAAGTCATCATAGATTTCAAATTTTTCACCACACTGATCGCAGACATTTTTGTTATGATGGAACAGGTTCATTTACAATTGTAGTTGAGTACATTGACTATAAGGATTTTTTGGTCAATGTGAGTATAAGTAATTTGCATGACAATATGTATCAATCAATATAATGTATTAAATCAATATAACTTGCTTGTTCTTCCAATATTTATAATGCTTTGTCATTAAGACCAATGTGGAAAGTAATAGAGATCTGTTATACTTTCTTTCAAAACTATTGCATTACTAATTATCTTTATACTTCTTCTTTCAGATATTCTATCATTCTTCATACTCAATAGTTATATTATGCTTCTAATAGTGAGTTTAATAATATATATATGTATATACATATATATATCTACATCTACAACACTTTTATTCAATAATATTTTATATCAACAAAAGTAGTAGTCATAATACTGGCAAATATTTCAATAAATCAATCAACAAATGAATTTTTTATCCTTTATATTGACCTTTCCTAATAGCAGTAACCTGTGTCTTATTGCTATGCTCTATAAATAATATCCAATATCTAGTAAACTATTGCCAATTTGCTAAAGGATGTACATATGCATTACCTGTATGGCATTGGATTACTTTCAATATCCCTGAGCAATCAGTATTATTACTAATACTATACGTACACTGTCTCTAATGATAATATGATTGATTGCCTATAATAAATCCATAGATATAGATATGTGTCCTTTTAGCAAGTCATTGTAGGAATAGAGTTCAACTCTATTGTCTTCTAAAGGTTAATCGATCCTTAAACTAGCATTGGGATCCTCATATAGCAACCATCAAAATTTTCTTACTGTTCGATATCATATGAATCAACTAATCTTATCAACTAATTTAATATTTGCTTGTTGTATAGGAGTTATTGGAATACTAAAACTAAATGTAGCTCCCTTTCCATCGGCATTATTCTCGGCCCATATCTTGCCATCATGAGCTTCAACAATACTTTTGCAGATAAACAATCCTAATCCTGTACCTTCAAAAGACTTTGAAGCAAACTTTGAAAATAGCCTTGGCAATATCTCTGGATCTATACCCGAACCAGTATCTTTGACGCTAACAATTACTTGGCTATCATCTTTTCTTACAGCGATCAATATGTCGCCTTCTTTAGTGAATTTAATGGCATTTCTTACCAAATTAGAAATAACTTGACTCAGTCTGAGTCTGTCTGCTTTTACAAAAATATTCTTATCATTAGTTTTGTATAATAGTTTTAAGTTGCCATTAATTTTCTCAATTTCATTTTTATGGTCTTGTATGGCATTTGATATTGTCTCATTTAAATTGAATTGTTCTTTGTTAAGTACTAGTGACTGACTTTCGATTCTTGTTACATCCAATATGTCCTCAGAAAGCCTCTGCAATCGTTTTGCATTTCTAGTTATAACTTCTAATAATTCACGTTGTTTGCTATCCTTCATTTTAGAGCGAAGGACATCTGATAAGCCAAGCACCGGCTGTATAGGAGTTCGTAATTCATGGGCTGCGACATTAATAAACTCCTTCTGTGCCTT
Source organism: Nitrososphaeraceae archaeon (assembly GCA_035642715.1). Taxonomy (GTDB): domain Archaea; phylum Thermoproteota; class Nitrososphaeria; order Nitrososphaerales; family Nitrososphaeraceae; genus JAJNBK01. The sequence goes on from DASQRW010000078.1 coordinate 11,867, forward strand.
GTCTGCTTCTTTTAGTTTTTCATATTGAACACGAATTTCTTGTTCTCTTTCTCTCAATCTCTTATTGTACTGTACGCTTGATAATGCAAGGGCAATAATTATGACAAAATAACTTGTATCCTTCAATATATGGGCTACATTATGTCCTGACTCAAAAAACGTAAGAGAAAAAGACATTATAATTTGAGCGAAAATATCAATTATTAGTGAACCTAGTATTCCTTTATAGAACACATCATTTCTACGATAAAGCTGATTTTTGTAAAAATATATCAAAGCGATTGAAAATAGTATCAGTGAAGGAATTTCGTATGGTCTATGTATAGGAAAATCAATTACTATTCCTGGAAAAATTGTAAGGAATGAGACAATAGAGACACCTACTGCTAAAGTCACAATTAGAGATAAATAAGTTATAAACGTTCTGTGTGACAGCTGTTCGGATTTTTTTGGTACAATGGCAAACTTTGTGATTGCTATCACCATCATAGCGCTGATAAATGTCCTTCCTGCAAACCAAGTCTGTGGTATAAAGTATCTGAGAAAAAAAGGATCATCCATAGCATGGTATGAGATTATAGCATGCATCAAATCAATTAAAGCACTCGTAAGAAACCCTATACCTATAAAAAGAGCATATTTATCATTTAATGTATAAGCGCGTGTTATGCAGTAAAATGCCACTATTGACGCAAATATTACAGCAATTATCTCAAAGTAAAAATGATCAACATCAGATGCAATCCAAGTATGAGGATTGTTAGATAGAATTGCTATTATTATTAGAGGTATTGATGGTACAATTGTATATTTAATTAAAGTCTGATTAGTAAGAAAGGAGAAAGGTGATGATGATGATGATGATAACGTTGTCTTCCTCTTCAAATCTTCAAGATCACCATAATATTAAAGCAGCAATAGTCTATATTTAAGAATGTCTTAACAATTTTGCTTTTTAAAAACAGATAATTTTATCTTATTATCTAAAATTCTCATTTAATGTAAAATGTAGAAATCATTTAATATAGAAAAAACAGCATAACTTGTTAATTTTATTTATTGTGTTGTTTGTAGTGAGGAGAGGTACTGTCTCAATACAAAAACAATAATAATTATCAACAACCTCATAAAATAAAAAGTATAGAGTTTGTATATAATATCTCTCTCTCTTTCTTATGCTGTTTTTTCATTTACTATATGGACGTCTCATATGTGTAAGTGAAGGTGAGGATTGAAGAAAAGAAGAAGAAGAAGATGATTAAAAATTGAAAAGGTTTCTATCGAGAAATAGATTTTTTGGCAATATAGAGTATATGAAGAAAAAAGACTCTTCAGAATATAGCGTTAATTATAACATAATTATCAAAGATAGTCAATGAGATATCAGCCGACACACTATTATATTTCCAAGATATATTGTTTGTTTGTTAAACGAAGCCATGTCGTCTTCTGGGATGTCTATATTTGAGCATATCAATGAGCTACGCTCAAGAATACTCCGTATTGTAATTTCTATGGTGATTATTACTATTTTTTGTATGAGTATTGGGATAAAACCGATTGTAATTGATTTAGATGGTGATAATAACAACAACACAAATAGTCTAACATTATATATTCCTTATCCTGCTCCCTTTAGGAATATTGCTCTTCAGGTTACCAAATATATGGAAGATGCTCTTCTTCCATCAGAGGTAAAGCTAATTCAAACAGCTCCTGGGCAGGCATTCTTCGCTCATGTATATGTCTCAATATTACTTGGCCTTATTGGTTCTATGCCAATAATTATCAAAGAAATATATGGTTTTCTCTCTCCAGCAATTGGCAAACACACAAAGAAAATTGGAGTAATCAATGTGTTTCTCCCCACTGTGTCTCTGTTTATCATAGGTATGGCATTCTCATATGTTCTGGTAATTCCATTTACGCTTAATTTTCTATATAATTACGGTGTAGCGATAGGCGTTGAGACGTTTCTTAATATCAATGAATTTATCTCTTTTGTATTGCAATTCTTTTTGGGATTTGGAATTGCCTTTGAGCTTCCTGTCGTAATGTATGCAATTTCTCTTACTGGTATAGTTGATTCGAAATTTTGGAGAAAAAACTTTAGGTATGCCGCTATAATTTTGGTAATTTTTGGTGCATTGATAACTCCAGATGGTAGTGGAATTACTATGTGGTTTATCGCGGTGCCTATGATTACAATATATCTTATAGGTATGCTGGCGATTAGAAGGAGAGAGAAGAAGAAAACCCTTGAGATTTCGTAAAGTGTATTAAAGGAAAACCCTTAAATCGTTGATATTAATATGAATGTTGAAATGGAAATCTTACCTCTGAATATGATAATGCAGATGATACCTACAGGATTTGAGTGGATATTTATTGTTATAATAGTGGTAGTTATCTTTTTTGGTGCAAAGAAAATTCCAGATCTTGCTAGAGGTTTTGGTAAAGCTACTTCAGAATTTGAAAAGGCTAGAATTGAAGCAAAAAGAGAACTTCGTGAATTGAAAAATGCAGGAACATCATCATCATCAACAACGGCAACAAATACAGCTGCAAATAGAGAAAAGCTGGAATCTATTGCTGATACTCTAGGAATTGATTATACTGACAAGAATGATGAGCAACTTAGATTAGCCATCGAAACAGAAATTAATAAAAGCCAAACTAAAGCGTAAGAACACTATTATTAATTAATTTTTTATCCTTAATCTTTTTTTATTATTCTTATTCCGACTCTCTATTTTGATACTGTTTTTTGTATAATTCTTACTTGTTAGTTAGTCATCCATATGTAAAAATATATAGGAGTTTCCTATTATGGATAAAATACTAGAAGAATATACTAACACGGGTATAATCTATTTTCTACTAATATCTATTGGGGAATAAAATATCAAAAATTTTCAACAACGCTTTTATAAGCTATATTAATAAGCAGAAGAGTGTCAGACAACAACGATAACAACTTATCAGATGGCAAGATTACGCGTAGAGACTTTTTGAAGGCTTTAGCCTGGGGCGGTACAGGTCTCGCGCTCGGTGGAATGGGTTTCTTTAATATGAAAAATGGTAATAATAGCAGACAGTTTGCCTTTGCAGACGGCAATAGCGGAGGAGGCGGAGAAGGAGGAGACGCTACACTTCCAATGAGTGAATCAGAGCGTAAAAAAATGGGATTTGAGATACGTAAAAGAGCTGCTGAAAGAACCTATGGTGTAGAATGGCCTGATCATCCAAACAATGGTGAGGAAGATGATTACCGTGAGGATGGTCATCGTACCTATATTGCTAATTACAGTAAAGGATTAATGCATAACAAATTAGGCGAGCCAGATAGAGAATCGTATGAATCCTTCCTCAGAGCAGCAAAAGCTGGGACGTTTGAAGCTTGGGAAGAAGTTAAGGTGGCTATTCCTGAGCGTGGCGATGCTCTCAAGCTCTTTAATCCTCTGGCAGGATTGACTTTTTCTCTAGTTGGTCCAGATCCATTTGGATTAGCTCAACCACCTGCTCCTAGAATTGATTCATCAGAGGGTGGAGGTGAAATGGCTGAAGTATATTGGATGGCACTTGCACGGGATGTAAATGTTAATGAATATGGAGATAGCAAGTTGATTGCCAGAGCAGCAGAGGATTTGTCATCATTTTCTGATTTCCATGGTCTTAAACGAAATGTTAAAGTCACTCCAGAAACAATTTTCCGTGGTAATCTGCCAGGAACACAAAAAGGACCATATATTTCTCAGTTTGCACTCTCAGGCACCAAGATTCCAATGTTTGGTCTAAAACCAGAGGATGGATGGGTAACAGTTGGATGGGGTAATCGTTTGGACCAGCGAATTTTAACCTTTAAGCCTGGAAGTGACCATCTTACTGACTTTAAGCAATGGCTAAGAGTACAAAATGGTTTCGATCCAAGAAGCGGCGAGTTTTGTTCTAATGACTACGATACAACTCCTCGCTTTATGCGTTACGGACGAGATTTAGCCAATTGGGTTCAGTACGACGATCTTCCATCCGAGGAATTTACAATTGCAACCTTTATCTTACTACATCAGGAAGTTCCTTGTATGAGGGTAGTACCTGATCCAGCGGCCGTACTTAGAGGAGGCAGTGCTCCATTTCATCCAGGTGATCCCTACAAAGATTCACGTACACAGGAAGCATTGTTTAACTTTGGACCTTTTACTCCTCTGGCAGAGATTGCAAGGACGCTACTCATTGCAATGAGAGCAGTATGGTTCCAAAAATTCTATGTACATAGGCGACTGAGGCCTGAGGAATTTGGAGGACGTGTTCATATTCACAAGACTGGTCAAAAAGAGTATCCAATTAACCGTGAATTACTCGAATCTGATGTATTTGATGAGCCACAATTTAAGAAAAGAGATTCATTTTTGCTGCCCATGGCATTTCCTCAAGGTTGTCCACCTCATCCATCTTATGGTGCGGGACATGCTACTGCCTCTGGTGCTATGGCTACAATCCTAAAGGCATTCTTTGATGAGACGTTTGTCCTCCCACATGCTTTTATAGCTAGTAAAGATGGTACAAAGCTTGAACGTTACACAGGTCCAGACAAAGATGAATTAACAGTAGGCGGTGAATTAAACAAGCTGGCTGCTAATGTTGCCCTTGGTCGGAATTTTGCTGGTGTTCACTATTGGAGCGACTATTACCAATCTGTATTGCTAGGTGAGAAGGTTGCAATAGAATTACTTGAGCAGGAAAATTTTATATACGCTGAGCAGCATTTCTTTGAGTTTACGAGTTTTACTGGAGAAAAAATAAGACTTAGTTAATGCATCACTGCAGAAGAAGTATTTGGGATTAGAGAAAAAATAATAGCGTTAGGGATGAGGGATAGTGGATGGATGGATGATTGATAGAAATACACGCTAGCTCTCCCCCTTTTTGTTAACGATATCAAATACTGACAGGCAGACACAGTAATCTATACAACTATCCTGCTAGGTATAGCTAACGAAGACGTTACCAATCAATAGAAACAATAACTCAACAAATAGTTGATTCAAAGTTACAGATCAATGATGTATGAGAAGTCTTAGAATGTTAATTGTATATTTTTTCATAAGTAGATGAAGTAGTTGAACCGAAGATAGAGCAAACTAGGAATAAGAAGATGAGTATATGAATCTATAGGTAAAATATTGCTACTCCTGACACGGCTGCAACCATTATTGGAGTTGAGTTGTTTAATTGCAACTATCTTTAATTTAGATATGCTTAATAGAAGTGCTGTTCTTAAAAATGAAATAAAATAAACAAACTATATATAAATATAAATATATATTAATATATATATATATTTTTTGATAAAATAATCATAACAATTCTATTGTTTATAAAAACTACTAGGTTACTATATTGTTTAATAATTTACCATAACCTAGATTTTAATAAGATAATGCTATCAGAAACACTATATTAGTAGTAAGATTCTATCTTATACGCATTGTTAAATCACTTTAAATAGGGTCTATAAAGTTCTTTATTGAACATCAATGATGAAAAAATATAAAACCAAAACCATGAAACGTTCAACTAATGTAGTAACATTTGTAACGTTTAACAACACTATTGCTTCTCCTATTATAAGACACAATGGCAGGGTTTACAATTGAGTAGTAAAATATATCCCATGTCAGATAAAAAAATGCAATACTTAACAATCTTAGCAGCATCAACTACCCTACTGGCTGGAATATTGCATCTTGCAATGATAGGACCATTCAATAAACCTTCTAATTTTCCAATGGAAATGCTTCCAGTTACTGACTTACTATTTATTATGTCTGGTGGAGCACAGGTATTTTGGGCTATACCGATGTTTCTAGGTTGGGGTGTCCGATGGTACTATATGGGATTAGTAGGAACTATAGGATTAGTACTTTTATTAGCGTTCACAAGAATTCCTAATCCAATTACAGGAAATGCATTACAAAATAATACTATAGGATATGTAACAGAGATAGTACAGATAGCATACATAGTAATAACGGGAATAATAATTGTGAATCACAGAAGAAGAAGAAGAAGAACAAGAAGATTGAATGTTACGCCAGAAAAAAGGTCATAGTGTCATTATAACAGTCTCTATATCTTTTTGAAAGGCTTTTCATAATTTTTGTAACTTGACAAACAATTTTTGTCTTATCTGTTTGTCTATTCTCTACTCCTTAAAATGTAGCATATAACTACAATCATCTTTGAAATTTTATTATGTGTTCTGTCGAGAAGTAGAACCTAACTGATGCCGCTCCAGAAGTGACAACGACAACAAAATCTACTATAAGATAGATTGCATATCTATCTATATATATGAGGTGCCAATTGTTCTTATCATGGGAAGAATCCAACATCACTTTGTAATATTACTTACAGCAGCTACTATCATTATGGGGATATCGACAGTAGCAATGTTAATACCTCAAGCATCATATGCAAGCACGGACGAATCAGGTCGTTTTTTATCATCTGATGATGATGATAATGATGGTGATTGTGAATCTGATGAACTCCCTGCAAGTATAGATGGAAAGATAAGTTGTATGGGACAAGGAGAATGTTATTCAGAACAGTTTGAGTTTGCCGGAAAGAAAGTGAAACATTGTAACTCTCTGATGACGGATGAATAGATGCCAAAATGGGATAAATAGTATCAGAACAGAATTAGTAATTACAGAGCTATGATTTAGAATAATTGTCGATATTGTATATGTATATGGTTAGGAAAATCAGACAAGTTGCCATTATAGCAATTATTAAGAGAGCAATAACAAGGCTCACAACATTGCACATGTAGCCTGTCAAGGCTAAAAGTACAATATCATTATCTACGATTTCACTATGACAAAAGAAGTATATTGCTACAACAAGGGTACGGTACGCAAACTTAATCCGTATTAAGGCAAGGTGTTGAGCGAATAAGGTCTCGAAGGTTAAATGTATAAAATGGCGATTAGTCTATGATAGTAGCGTCAGAATCACCAGCACATGTTCAGCCAGAAAGTTAAATGGAGTGAAAATGAACGCGAAGTAAAGGAGAAAGAGCCTAGAGAATTTGAATAAGAAGAAGAAGAATAAAAGTATGACAAGGGGGTTATCTAATGGATATCAAATACTTTATTCTTTTAGCATGGTATCTTTTTTCCCTGTAATACTAATAAATGCTAGTCAGAGGCTATTTCACAACTACCTTGTGATTTACTTTATCCATTTTATAATTAGTTAAACAAAAAATAATATACAACAACTCGTTTAATTTCCACTCATATATTACGATGTGCGTAGTTATAGCATCTTCATAAAGGCTTTTTTGGAACTCTGGCACTGCTAGGCAAAATAGTCTGCTTCTAGATAGGTGAAAAAAAGAAGATATTTCCAAAGATCTGTTTTAGAAACTACGACCCACAGCAATGCAAAATATTCTTAATTTCCTATATGTGGTAACATAATGGTGATCTTATCCGCAAATGGCATTCAATATTTAATAGACAGGAAATTCTTTTATTGCTAGTGTAAAAGTGAGACAAATAACAAAAACATTAGGGCAGTTTGAATTAAGGTGGATAATGACAAAGGACATAGTTATACTGCTGGCAAAAAATGAAAAAGAAGAAGAAGAGAATATGTAAATATTGTGGATGGGATATGGACGAATCAAATATAGAAATATTGATTTTCTTTCATTCTGATTGTTGGAAAGAATATAGAAAAGACGGTCTGCTATATCCTATGCCAGAACATGTTTAATATAATAGTAGTAGTAATTGTTGTTGTTGTTGTTGTAGTGGTGATAGTACTGATTATCAAATCTGTATTCTATACTGCTAATTCCTTGTCATAATATTGCATTTGCAAAAAGGGCATTATCATCATTCTTGATTATTCATTTATTCCTATCTTGATTCCAAATGACAAGCGTGTACATACGAAAAAGATTTTTTAATGATTCTTTATCTGTTCTAGAATTTAGATAGATATGAGAGAAAAAAATTCTCAGGCCGTAGGATTTATGTGCCTACTCTTTTTTTATCGTCTATAGTATGCCTCTCTATATTATCAGTAGCAAATTGTTATTATTATTGTTGTTGCCATTTGATCTGACTTCCACTTAAATTAATTAAATTAAATTAAAATTAAATTCACGAAGCGATTGTTCTATTCTTTGGAATGGTGTGATGGTTTTTATCCAAGACTAACACAAGTAAGAAAAAATACTGTGGAAAATATATGCTCTAACAAAAAAAGATGAGTAAGGGAAGTTTCCATTAGCATAAACTAGAAGGAGTAGTTGGGAAGAATTAGTAACCATACTTCTTTGGATCTTCTTCAAACTGATTTTTGTGGGCAGCAGAACAAAGATAAATCTTTTTCCGCAAATTTCCGAGATATGCTGCGCCTTCCTTTCATCAACCATATATTGCATACATGTCTTTGAACCACATTTTCTGAATAAAATATATTTGTTATTTACTGTAGTACTTAAATGTACTTTTTTTGTAGTTCTGAATTTGATAGTATGTTTTTCAAGAGTTTCTTTCCTAACTTCAATAATATCAACTATTCTAAAAGATAAAAAACCCGAGCAGAATTTAGATTTTACTTCAATAGGAGGAATTAATTTCTCTCTCTCTTTGGTGCTCAAATCTTATTTTGCATGAAAAGTAAGAGCACATTATCAAACTCTATATGAATGAACCATCATCATCACCCCAATCACCAACACAATCAACAACACCATTAAGATCACTACAAGAATTGCAATGGGTCTTGGCTCAAATACTAATGCTGCTGCGACGATTACCAGCCGCATAAAGAGAGCCTCTTTCTTTGAGCCAGATCAAATATTCCTCGTTACAAAGGAAACAGTGATGGAACTCAGCGGCACAAAGATCGAAGCATTCAATTGTATTGCCATTTAGATGATATGGAGTAGGTTACCTAATGATAAGAAAAACACACACATATTGTTGTGGCTCTATAGTAGTAGTCTTGAAATGAATGTACTGTGTGTTTATTTGTATATTCCTGAAAAGGCTATCAAGTCAAAAGTACAGTAATAGTTGATGCGATGTTTAGAAGGAAATTAGAATAGAGACTAGTCGTAGAGAGAGAGGGAGAGAGATATTGAGAAGGTTAACGGGTAGAAGAAATTTAAGAGAGAGAAAAGCTAGCTAGCCAAGCAAAATGACAGTTGCAGCAGCTTTTCAACCTATTAAAGCATAGTTCGCTAACTCTAGAACGTCTAAAATTTATAAGAAGACTTAAGAACGTCTTTTCCCTTTGACCTCTGCTATTGCTTTATTCAAATACTCCTTGATATCTTGTTCTTCAATGGATGTTTGAATTCCAGTCTTCTCTTCAGTTTGGTATGGCAGGTCATCCATTACCTTAATAACCATTTTCCGTATTTCGTGCTCCATCTCAGATGCTCCAATCTTGTCTAACAATGTTGATTGCTGTTCTACAGATTTTCTAAGAGATTGGCGTAACTTTATATCTTGGGATATAGATAGTGCCGAAGAATATAACCCTATGCTAAACAAATAGGAAGCTAATAATACTAATGAATGAGCAGCCGCTCCATATGTCTGCTGTAAAGCAGAAATCTCATTTGCAATGCCAATTATTATGATACCCATTGCAGAAATCATTAGATAATCTTTTACTTTAGTAGCAGTTAACTTTCTTGATGTGATAAAAAATGCAAGACCAAATAGAACACTACTTCCTATAGTACCAGCTCTAAACAAAAGTCTAAAATAAAATCGATATGGTATATCTGATGGCAATGAGAATATTAAACCACTTCCCACAAGATATAATATTAAAGGAACAGAGATGATAACCCAAAATGTAAAGTTAAGCTTGCCTGTCTTTCTTTTATAATAGTAAGCTAAAAGTAGGGCGGTACCGGCCCATGTCAATATATACGGAGCAAGAGAAGTCCAATAGATAATTTGGTTATAGAGATTTAAATTTGAAGTTGGTACGACATATAATGTTGTAGTATGAGGATTTACAACTTTGTATTGGATTTCGCCATGGTATTTTTCAAATGTCTCGTAGATGAAAGAGGCCTGTGGAACTGCTCCTGGTGGTGATGTTTCTTCTACTACTACTTGTATCAGTAGTAATTTGTCAAAAGCATCTCCTGCTATAGATATAGCTAGTGCTGCTGCTGCTAAACCATAAAACAAGACTATAAAATTTCTATTGTTTACTTTATACCATGAAAAGAATTTAAAGCTGATTAGTCCCATAATAATGGTTGCTGCGATAGAACTAATTGCATAAACTGAAGTACTTGCAATCTTGTTGCTATTACATAAATTAAAATAATCATGACAGTTGACGCTGTTATTATATATCACAAATAGCAAAATTCCAAACAAAGAAAATTGGGTTATCGTTACAGCCAAATCCATTATCCTAACGAAAGGTGATTTGGTTCTAAGACCTGTACTTATTTTCTTAGTATATGCTAAAAGAATCCAAGATCCTATTCCATATCCAACTACAACAGTCAGTACAAAGAGTATGATTTCCATAATACTGGTAGTTACTGTTCCATATGGCAAGACCTGACGTGTCGTTAACAAATCAAGTATTACAAGAACAATAATAATTGATGCAATAGCACTAAATAATTTTCTGCTGATAACAGGTACCAACAATTTATCTTTTAACAATTTATCTTTGGCCTATGTTTAAGAAGCTCTAATTAATTAATCTATATCAACTTAGGGCTCTTAACTTAACTGTTCCTCATTAGGAATTCCATGAGTTTAATTCTGTCTGTTTTCATATGTAAATACAGAATAAACATTTTGATCCAATTAGTAACATGTTGTCTATTACAACTTTCTGATCTACATGGAAAGTGATCATCAAAACATTCTGTCCTATCTTTTATCTTTTGAATGAATCTTTCCATAATATTCTTTAGTTCAGTACCATAAACTTGATGTTTCAATCTTAACCATTTACAAGCATCATTATACCATCTAGCACCATCTGTGAATATCAGTTTTCTGCCAAATTTCTTCCGTAACGATTTGAAGAATTGATAACATACAAAAATAGTCCTTTCTCTTGATATATATGCATCATCAAACACAAATCCATATCAGGTTCATATGCAATCCATAACCAGTAATCCTTACCACCATCTATCTGGATTAATGTTTCATCTACAAAAATATCATTTTTACCTGATTCTTATTAACCTTAAATCGGTCTACAATATCAGCATGTTTCTGCATCCATTTCCAAATGGAAACATGAGATCGTTTTATGATATGCTCTAAGGATCTAGAGGCACACCTGTAGCTTCTAGAATTAAAATATAGGTATAAGCCATAAGTAACTATGGCTTTGTGTGTTCTAATATACTTCAACTATACAATGTTAGAACATACTAAGCTATAGATCTTGCTAAGTTAACAGAGCCCAACTTAGTTATTCAGAGCTTATATAGTAAGGTTGAGATCACAAACAATTAACGTAATGATGATGAAGAAGAACAGAAATTAAGCAGAGGAGACATCTAATCAGTAACCAGAGCATTTTGTCTAACTTTCCAACTTGTAAAGAACTTTTCTCCACAATAAGCAGTTAAAGCATCAGCACAAAATGCCATAGTAACTATGCAACTCTTAAGGGATAAGGCAATATAACTAAGTATTCAGATAATTACAAACATGTGCTAAAACATCGAATACTCAAGAAGCAACATCAAGTTATAGAGAAGCAGCAGTTATATTTTACACTCTACTTAAAATAACAAAATTTCAAAGCGATCATATTATCTTTTTATTCTTAACTCTCTTTTGATTGATATACAACAACATAAAAGTTTACAATCAGAGATAATTAATACTAAATGTATTATTATGTTTGGAAAAGCAAAATGTAAACTATGTGGAGATAATGTAAGATTTGTATTAAAACATCTAAAGGAAAAACATCCTGAAACATTAAATGATAAGGATGTTATCCAGTTAAAAATGTCAAGAATAATGGAAAAATACTTTGTCTAACATCGGATTTTGGTTGTCTTTGTATCTAGGATCTTTCATTTAAAAATACAATTAAGCTTCCTTGCACATGGAATTTCAAATAACAATTCCTACACAAATACTTATTCAAATTAACGAGTCTAGTAGTAGTAGTAGTAGTAGTAGTAGTAGTAGTAGTAGTAGTAGTAGTAGTAGTTTTGAATCAAATTCAAAATGAATAGTCTGTTGATATATTATTTACTATTGTCTTTTGTAGTATTAATAATATATTATTTATATGTATATAATATGGACTACTAAAAGGATGGAAATACAAGACAAGACAAATGAGGCATTATTATCAAAACCGATATTATATGTTCCAAAATTGATGTTCTTAACAAAAGGCAAAGGCTTACATAAAGATTATCTTACAAGTTTTGAATTAGCTTTGCGTGATGCAGAAATAGC
>DASQRW010000079.1:0-11892 GCA_035642715.1 Nitrososphaeraceae archaeon
GAAATAGAGAAATCAATTAGTAAAAGGTAGCAAAATATTGGCTGAAGTAGACCTCCAATACTATAATTGGATTAGAGACTAACTTTATTCATAAGTTTCATGACGATATGATGATATGTGCTTTTACTAACAGTGGTTTTATTACCTATGTAATTATTGCTATTCTAGTTGGCTATGATGACTATTTTACTATAAGTTCTGCTTGTTTACTTTTTTGCCATTCAATCTCCATTTCAATTTTTGAGCTCAAATTTTCAACTATTCGTGATTAGTAAATATCATGTATATATATATATATCTCATTTTTCCACTTATGGAATTTGCAGCTCCATACTGTTTACAATGTAAGATGTAAGGTTAGTTTTTTATTATTATTATTATTATTATTGTCACTTTACACTGTAATATTATCTTGTATTCAAGTATCCATCCTAACAGGCTTTTCCAAGAGATATATATCAGATAAGAAATGAGTCTTAAAATACTTCTCATATTGTTACATTTTAATATTCTTAAAAAACAACAATCTTTTTTTATCTGAGCTTTAATCATTATGTTGTTAATACTATTTGATGGCGGCAGCAGCAGGAAAACGTATTGTAATCTTAGGATCAGGCTTTGGTGGATTGACTGCAGCTAATTTATTGAGAAAAAATCTTTCACTACAGCATCAAATTGTAGTTATTGATAAAAGCAAATTTTTTATGATGGGGCTTGTAAATTTATGGATTCTCAGTGGAATTAGAAGATTAGAAGATTCTCAGATTGCTTTGAACAAACTAGAAAATAAAGAAATTACATTTTTGAACGATGAAGTAACAACAATAGATATCTCTAAAAAATTTATTAAAACCAGATCAAATAATAAATTAGAATACGATTATTTGATAATAGCATTAGGTGCAGAACTTGCAGCAGAAGAAATTAACGGATTTATATGCAATGGAGGCTTTAATCTCTATGATGCTGAGCAAATTCCAAAACTCAGAGAAAAAATAGTTACATTAAGAAATGGACGTATAGCAATCTGTATAACAAATATTCCTTATAAATGCCCACCTGCCCCCTATGAAGCATCTTTGCTTATTAACGATATTTTAGCTAAAAATGGAGTGAGAGATTCTATTGATATTGATTTCTATACACCTGCTCCAATTGCGTTACCTGCAGCTGGAGCAAAACTAAGTCAAGATATCGTTAACTTACTTAATGATAACCATATTAACTTTCATCCGCTGCATAAATTAAAAGCAGTTGTAGACAAAGAAATAATAGAATTTGAAAATGGAAATAAGACAAATTATGATTTGTTAATAGGAATTCCACCGCATAAAGTTCCTACAGTTATAAAAAATTCTGGTTTGGTAAAAGAGGGACAAAATTGGATTGATGTTGACAAATTTAGTCTTAAAACAAATTATGAAAATGTTTTTGCAATAGGAGATGTGACAGAAATAAAGGTTGATCAAATGGCTGTTATTCCTAAAGCAGGAATATTTGCAGAAGGTCAAGCAAAGTCCGTTAGCAACCAAATTATTAATGAAATTACAAATCAGTCACATAATGAAAAATTCGATGGTAGAGGTTTTTGTTTTATGGAAATAGGAAGTAAAAAAGCGGGTTTTCTGGCTGCTGATTTCTATAACATAACAGGTCCAATTACAAGGCTTGATCCACCTTCAGAAGAATCATATAGAAAGAAACTTGATTTTGAGAAGAGTAGGATAAAGGAGTGGTTATTATAACTATTCTTTGATGTCGTATTTTCGTGATAACATTCCCCATAAAATAGCGATAATAACTGCAAGTACATACATTTGCCTAAAAAACATCTTTTATAGAGTATGTGTGCTCAGAGAAGATCACCAATTCAGATAATAATAATAATAATCCAACTTGGATTTTAGAACCTGTTTAGATACTAAAATTAGTAAAATATTACTATTCCTTATGCTCCTCCTCCTCCTCCTTCCCTATTAGTAATGGTTTGAATACCAACACCATTAGCAATGATAATAATAATCATCAACAACAAAAATAATAATATATATAGTGTCCATTCTCCTCATTGATAACTACTACACATGTTTCTCATGATTCATAATAGTCAATAGCGCAGCACTCTTTGCAGCAAGTTCTGCTGTTTTCTCAGATATATCATCACTTCCTATTATTACAATATCCTTATCTTCTGGTTTTAATTTTTCAATCAGCAAACTGTAAATATATGGTTCTTTCTTCAATGAATCATAATTAGTATCAGGCATTACGAACTTGCCGTCTTTAAATAACATAGTAGTAGCACCTAATGCTCCCATTTTTATGGCAGAATCTCTTTGTTCTACTCCTGACTTTATGGCAAAACTAAATTGTTTTAGCAAAACTACATAATTGAATTTACCTAGTGCAATAGAACACTTTGGAAGATTCATTTCTTCAGGGATATGGGATAGTAGTTCTGAAAATATTGTGGTAGCTTTGCTTGTCATTTTTGTTCCAGCATTAGTAGATTTTATCATGCCATGCATTTTCAAATGTTTTAGTAATGTTTTTATTGTGCCTTCTCCAAGAACGAGTTCCTGACATAGTAAATCTCTACTTACATGCCCTCTATTTTCCATAAGCTGTAAGGCTTTGAATACATGTACCATATCAAAGGAAAGAACTCTGCTGGGTGCATACCTGCCTGAAATGTTTTCAAGCATTTTAACATACTGATGCATTATTTGTTATACTGTTAACTTCCCATTGAAAAATTTAATTGTATTTCCTTAAGTTGTTCATGGAATACTCATTTGAATGAAAAGCTCTTGTGTTGGATAAACTGACCTCCACTTTAAATAATAGCGCCTTGTGTAGATGCTAAATGTTAGTTAGCAAACAAATTACTAATGATATTAATGCAATACCAAAGACAGTAGTTGGTGTGTTGTTAGGAATATTGGTATTAGGAATGTTCATGGTAGGATATGATCAAGGAAATCTTTTTAGTCTAGCTCAAGGAGACCAAGCTTTTGATACTATGTGGATGCATGAGTTCTATCATGACATGAGACATTCTGCAGGATTTCCATGTCATTAGTAGTAATAGTATTTGATGTAAGTAATAGGCGTTGAGTCAAAAAATATGAAGGCACTGACCTTTCTTGCAATAACCCTTGTTTCTGGTGCAATTGCTGGGACTATATTAGGAATAATTAATCAAGTTATAGTAGAACCATATATCGACAAGGCAATAGACATAGAAATAGAAAATGCTGCAGTCATAGAAGGCAAAGTAATTAACCCATCTGAAGTAGCAGGATATCGAATGTGGCAGAAAGGCGGAGAAATTGTTGCTGGAACTATATTAGGTACATCATTATCAGCATTATTTGGGATAGTCTTCATATATTTTAGAACTTCGTTACCAGGTTCAAGTAATAAGAAGAAGGCATTAGCTCTGGCTGGAATAATATATCTTGTGTTATTTATAATTCCTGCATTAAAGTATCCAACAAATCCACCTGCAGTGGGCGATCCAGAAACAATATACTATAGACAGACTCTCTATGTTACATTTATTGTCATATCGGGATTCAGCGCTCTAATGCTGGCATTTATATATAGAACGCTTGGAAACAGATTATCAATAATAACTAAAAATATCATATTTCCATTAATTTATGCTGCGATAATTGCAGGCGCTTATCTTGCTCTTCCGCCCAATCCCGATAAAATAACAAGTGTATCAATGGATCTAGTACAAGGATTCAGAATTTCGAGTGCATTTACGATGGGTATATTCTGGGGAATGATAGGTATAATATTTGGCTCAATGTGGGATAGATTCAAACCTCATGAACCACCAAAATCACAGCAATTTAAATATATATAACCTTTTTATTTTTGAAATATTATTTTGACTATATTTCTATAAAAAAACAAAAACAACAAAGACTGTAATATTAGTGCTACTAAAAAAAGAATCATCAAATTGTGGAGGACCCTTCTTCTTATGTTTCTCTACAAGTTTGGTTTTCTTCTTCTTCTTCTTCTTCAATTTCTCTTTTCTTGATTTAACACATTCTCAAATTTGTCTTCTGTAATTCTATTGCTCTCTTTACACTAGAATATTGTGACTTTAGAGTACATCATGCATTTCTTTTGTGTATATATATATAAATACACATATATATATTACTATCAAACTAATTGTTTAATCTTCTCTGTATAATTTATACGTTCATAGACTCAATACTATGCTATTGTCAGAATTCACATCGCAATCCTGCATTATTAGCCAAGATATTGTGAACTCTGGATGTTATCTCTAATGGTAGGATTGAATTAGAAATAGGTGCAGGCTGGTATGAGCAAGAATACAAGGCATATGGATACGATTATCCTTCTAACGCTAGCAGAATCAAACAACTTGATGAATCATTAGATATTATAAAAGCGATGTGGACACAGAGAAAAAAGCTACTTTTTCAGGTAAATATTATTCGATCAAAAATGTGGTATGTAATCCTAAACCCATGCAAAACCTCATCCTATTGTAATGGTTGGTGGTTCAGGAAAAAATACCTTTTAAGAGTCTCTGCAAAACATGCAGATAGATACAATCATTATTTTGGCTCTCCAGATGAAATGAAAAGAAAAATATCCATTTTAAAGAGCATTGTTCTCCTATAGGGGTCGTAATACTAAACAAATACAATATTCAATAGTGCTTTCATGTCTGATAAAAGAAACAGACGAGGAGATTATAGAAGAGAGTAAGAGACGAAAAAAGAAAATAAAAGTGTTGAACAATATATTCAAAGCTTGGCTGATGGGGTGGGGCAGACAGTAGGAACTCCAGAGAAGATATTGAAGGTCTGAATAAATACGTCGATATATAGGTGTAACTCATTTCATTTTACATTTTATTGGATTAGATGAAAAAGCTCTTCAACTATTTGATTCAGAGGTAATCTAAAAAATTATGAGCACTACTATAGCAATAATAGGTAATAACCAAGACCAAATCAGATTAAATCAGTCCGAAAATTGTATGATCCATATTACAATATCACAAGCAATGCAAGAAACTGAACTTGAAACATGAGTGTTTTGTAGATTTATTGCTATCTATTGTTATCTCAGAATAAGTTTTTGCCTTTATTGCTAGTAGTTGGTTTTTTTTGATGATGACTTAGAGCAGTAATTAATATAATTAGAAACTACGGTTCATCACTTCGACAATAATGTTATTTACAATAGCAGTTACTCTTTCTTTGTCAACTACGCCTGTAACAAAATGAGGCGTTCCTCCACCTCGTCCATACTTAGAGGATATTTCTCTAAATAATTTATTACAATCAATATTCACTAAGGATTTATTTCTTGCAAATACAACACTTGCTGTATCGTCATTCTGATTATTTATATTAGCAATAATGACCACTACCGAATTAGATTCAGCGATTTTTCTTCCTGCAAATATACGAATCTCTTCATCTAGCAAATTAAAAAATATTCCACGAATAATAGTTATTTTACTAGAGTCAGTGATGTAGGGTACTATACTGTCAAGCTTTTCCTTGGTTAGATTTTTTAACTTATCAAGATATATTTCACTGTCTGTTTTTAACTTTCTAATTGTATTCTCAACTGTGTTAAAGTTTGCTTCTATCTCTTCGCAAATCTTCAATAGTTTTAATGATAATGCAATTGCAGTCTCTTTTGCCTGCTCTCCTACTACAAAACTAATCTCATAATCTTTGCCATTTTTAGATATTCTAGTTACTAAAAAGAAGCTACATTCATTGAGATTCTCTACATGTTCCATAGCACAAGCAGCCAAATCATGACCTTCAATCTCGACTACTCTCACTGGATTGGATGCTATTATTCGCTCTTCATTTGCCCGTAGGCTAGGTAAACGTTCCTTTGCTTCAGTTAGTGATTCAAAAGAATGTGTTATTATTTTTTTTCCCATATTAATAAGAGAATTCACCTCTGATTCTGCTCTGATAATTAACTCTAAATCAAGATTAGGAATTGTAATAAATACACTGTTATCAGTTTTACGATGTTCTACCTTTCTAACATTTAGTGTTTTACCTGTTAAGTATTGAAGTGATCCTATAAAAGCATGTTCAGCAGAATGTGCTATCTTATTATGCATAATTTTTTATAATATTTTTAGTATAATATATTATACACGGCCTTTAAAATTAAATAATATATTCAGTCCATCTGCCAAATCTCACTTTTAGGGATATATTAATTCATTAGTAAAGATATATATATATATATATACACATGTTATTCCATGTCAATATGCAATTCAAACTGGATACCATATTATATTTGTCTTATAAATAGGATATGGCGAACCTTCCAATATAATAAAGTAGAATATGTAATGTTATACAAGAGGTATGTGTGTATATATATGTATATTTATATATATAGTCATACATATACACATATAGAATGAATTGGTTTACTACAGTTTTTTGAACTGACCTCCATTTTCTTCTCCTCCTTCTCTTCTTGCTGCTTCTCCGTTCTTATTTGTAATAACTACTCCAGTCTCTACCAATGGTTTTTCTCCAAGTGCTCTTTCTATTGCTTTAGTGCTTAATTCAATTGCTTGATCAATACCCATATCTGCACTATAGCCTCGTTGAATTATGTCCAATGCGATATCTGATGATTGCCCTATTGCAAATCCTGATCCTCTAAAGAAAGTTCCACCCGGATCCACTTGGTATAACTGAACCCCAGTCTGATCTTCTCCTGCAATTATTATTGAGGCTGCTTGTGGTCTGACTGCATATATGGTATAGTTGTGCAAGTATGAGCCAATATGCTTTGCAAGTGAGCTTATATCTATTGGACTTTCAAATGTAAGTTTATGCTTTTGTGCTTCTAACCGTAGTTGATCAATTAATTGCAAGATATCACCTATGTATCCTGAGCCTGTGGCTCCAACATGTCTATCAATTGTAAATATTTTTTCAGCCGGATCCACTAAAGCTTTAGTCGGCTTGATATGACTTGAAAGTAATGCAAAGTTTGGTGTTTTAATTCCTATTGTAGTTGAACCTCTGTTTACTGCTTCTAATGCGCTATCTACTAATACCAATCTTCCTCCGGGTCCATAGTAGTATGGGTATCGGCTGCTGCCGCCAAAGCCAGAGTTAGATGTTGGTCCTGTCATACCATTCTCTGACATTACTATTTAGCCGCCTCCTCTACTACTAATAGATTGGGAATTACTAATACATCTATACCATTTCCTGAGCCTGGATCGCGTTCCATTGCTGCTGACACTGCTTTCGTTGCAATTTCTTTAGCTTCTTCATTAGTTATTTCTTTATGATATAAGCTTTCAAGAACCCCATACGCTATTGGAGAGCCAGAACCTGAAGATGCAAAATCTTCGTTAGTGATAGCACCGCTCATGTCTGCTACATACACATGTCCACCTTCTTGATCAACACCTGCAACTAATAATTCTACAAAGTAGGGTTGGTAATTCTTTAGGCCGGAATATGCCAAATTTGCAATAAGTCTTGCAGATTCCTTTACTGTTAGCATAAATCCCCTTCTCAATTCCATTAGCGTTCTTTCGGCCTTTGCAACTTTAATCAAGTATTCTGCATCTGATAGCTGTCCAGCAATTGCTATAGCCAAACTATCATCAATCTTTGAAATTTTCTGCGTTATTTTTGAACCAATAAAGAAGCCCTTGCTTGCTCTTTTGTCTGATCCAAGTACAACACCTTCTTTAGTTTTGATACCAACTATTGTTGTCATTTTTATGTAGTATATTTAGAATGTCTGAAATTAATTGACTAGGATTTCAAGATGTAAGTCACAGTAGGAGAAAAAGAAAATTACTTTTCTATCCAAAATTGTTTTTACTGTAAATTGAGCACTGCTATCAGTTATTTAATTGATCAAATTGGTTATCGGTATTGTTAGTAATATGAAGTATCCCCACTCTTCTGCTAAGCCAAATTTGTATTGCAAAACTCTTGCAAATGAATCCGATAATAGAAATGTTTGAATTAATGTATCAAAAATATTAATTACTGCACGCACATACTGATACGTCATTTACTATTTTTGCGGCGACATTTAGTTCTGTACAACAGTTTGTAACTAATAATACAATACATATTTTTTCATAATATAATGACATATAATTAAGAATAGTTTTTTATTTAATCAATCCTTCATTTGGTTCCTTCGATCTTTTTGTTGACTCTGTTTAGCTTTACTTGCTACTCTAGCAACACATTTCACAGGATATCGCATTGAAATTTTCAGATCGACTTCAAACTAAAGTGATCTAATAATCTTGTACTAATTCTCTGTTTTTTTGATATTGCTAGTTATAGATATATTCCGAACTCTTGGAATTCTCATTTCTCTGCATGTGTATAAACTTACTGTTGCAAATTGTTTTCCGTTGCTTTAGGGGTTAACTTGCTTTCATTTTATCAACTAATACTAATACTACTACTTGCCATAATGATCTATACTTTCTATAGTTAACTGATTTTGACTTTCTTTTCTGTATTGCTTCAGATACTTTCTTCCATAGTTTTCTCTCAAACTAATAGGCCATTATTATACCTACAGCAGTGCCTCCTACTGCGCCTAATGGTCCTACAACAAGAAAACCAGTAACTCTAGGAAACAATAGACTTTCAAACCATGATCCTGAAGCTATTTCAATAGCAAAGTCATCTGAATCACCTATTATAGATATATAGTAATCTCACATAAGGCACCAGGTAAACCAATAAAGAGTTATTTACGGCAGTTATACTGCGTAATGGTTTACCATTCATCTCTTCATTTATCTCTGATACAATCTTTAGATCCTTTTCTTGCTCTGTCTCTTGTTTGATACTATTATATAGGTATCTAGATTGCTCTGAAGTCCTTTATAATGTTCTTCTACTCTGGCCATAGGTAAAAACTTTCCACTTCTTCCTATGTTTTTCTAAAACAATATTAGGTGCGATGATATAAAATTTTTTTACTATTTTATTACTCTACTTTTATCTCCTTTCCTTTAGGTTTTGCCTGTTCTTTTTTATTAAAGACTATTTCGAGTATCCCATTCTTATATGTAGATTTAACTGTTTCAATATCTGCTTCTGAAGGTAAATCAATAACTCTATGATATTTTTTCTGTGGATCAGTAGTCGTTACTTCTAGTGAGTTGTCATAAGCATTTATTTTGATACTCTCTTTATTGACACCTGGTATTTCCACTACAACTTTAACTTCCTTATCAGATGCGACTACATCTGCCAAAGGCTCTCTTTCATCTGTAATCATAGGTTGAGCGGCAGAGGTTGTTCCTGTTGCTCCTAATCGAAAAGGTGATCTTATATTTCCAAACTCTCTTACTTTTGGCTTACCGTCAGGTCCAATAGTCATTGAATAACCATATACTAACGGTCCTACTTCACGTACCTTACCGCCTTGCGGAGTTTCATATTCTCTTACTAATTCTTTTGGTATGTTTGATTGTATGTCTTTAAATTGTTCTTCAAACATTCTCTGCATTTCTCTTCTCATTTCATCTAATTGTCTTGGCATATCACTACCAAACCATCCCCCTCTTCCTATTGATGATGGCATCCTACTACTACCAAAGAATCTCCTAAACCAATCTTCTGGTTCAATACCCCAAAAGCTCAATAGTTTTCACCTTGTAATACCATGGTTTGTATTATAAATAAATCATTATAGAAAATTCCTAGATATGTAAGATTATTAATGTTCCTAAATAATATTATTATAGAATATTTTATTCAGACAACATATTTAGAGAAACTAAAAGTGAAGGCACATATAGGATGAGGAAGGCGCAACAAGCTATGAATCAGAGAAGTATCGGCAAGCTCTCAGCTGGATTAGTTGCTGTATCTACTACTATTATACGAAAGCAATTGCACAGGATATGACTTTATACTTCACACAAAATCAAGAGAACAGATGTAGTGTGGTGCTTCAAGCTGCAGTAACATAGTATGATTACCTTTAACTTTAGTAGTCACGGTCTTAAGCTTGGAGGATGATCAATATAAATTGGCATTTTCTTTTGTTGATTAAATTCTTTACCTTCTTTTGAAGACAGTCTTAACATGAACTATCTGTGATTTAATTTCTTTACGATATTACAAAAAGTGAATGCTTAAGAATTACTCTAAAATATCTCTGTCATCATGAAGGATACATTAGACATAAAGTATGCCAAATACAACAGAGTTCGCTTAAAAGAAGGTAAAAGGGATAAAATTACAAAAATGTTTATAGAATTTTTTAATGAAGCGGAAGGAAAAACAAAGGGTATGGAAGGATATATAATAATGGACAACATTGAAGATTCGAATGAATCAATTGTTATAACTTTTTGGAATTCAAAGCAGGATATGGATACATATTACCAGCCTCACAATAAAGATCTTTCTGGCTTGATAGAAAAAGCAAAACCATCATTTGAACAAATGCCAGAAAGGAGCAGCTATTCCATATCCCGTTTAAACATGTAGCTTTATTGCGGGCGAGACTATCAACAATATAAAATTATCAGAATGACTGAACTGCTATTGATGCTCCGCAGTTTACCAGAATTGTCTATGATAATAATAAGTAGTTTTTGCACATGCTGGACTGTTTCTTCTATAATCTCTATAAAGCACTCCTACTGTATTTTTAAGATCTTTCTATGTATATTCTATTCATAGATAAGAATAATTTTGGAAATGGCGTAAAAGAAATCTTATTAAGGTTAATTATTGTTATTATTATTATAAACCAATTGAATTAAGACTTTGAATGCATTTTGTTAATTACCTTCACCGTTTCAATGCATTCTCTCTCTGTGACTCCATAATCAAATTCAGATATCACTATTGTGACCATTCTTTTGCTGTCTAATATTTTTTGAACTTTCAATTATGGCAATGGGGATAAAATAGTCTCACAGTTCATAGTAATGATCTTGCATATATAAAATTGAATGTAGTTTAACCATAACCATGAAATTCTGACAATCATCATACTTAGCCCTTCATTGCATCATGACTTTATCCTTATAGAAGGGCATCCCTTCTATCATTATCCACTTTGTTAAATTGTCTATTATGATTTGTTTATGTTCTGGACAAAGTTTAATATCATGGAATTTGCAGTCTTTGCCTCTCACCTGTATATCAAATCCTTTTGCTAATGAGCTGCATTTAGGAATATCACACGAACCATTGACCATTTTATAATAATTTAGTATTGATCGTTAATTTGAAAATCTAAAAATTATTCTAATAATTAGTACAAGTATAAATTATATATACAAAGTTATTTTAACGCTCTTTTTCAGCTGTTAGAAAGTACATGATATTATCATACGTAGTATAATAGTTTAACTTCAGATATGCCAATAGATATTGAAATAATCAGAGCAGAATTGGTTGGGGGCATATATATAATGAAGAAGCAGGCTCTTTGACACATAACTATAAATTAAAAATTCTGAATAAATACTCTTATTATATTCTAATATGATTCCTCTTAGTTTTAAATTCTTAATAGATAATCTTTCTCATCTGTGATATTCATGCAATTATCAAATCTTCCTGAACTTATATTAATCCACAAGCTTGCACGATATTGTCATTATGATAACAGCTTTATAAAAATAGGAGGAGCGGCAGAACTGCTTTTCAGCTTCCAGGTTTCAATATTACTTTGATATTATTATTTTAGTTTTGAATTGAACAATACTGATCATTAAATCTCCTGCATCTGTCGATATTAAGTAGTTTAAGAAAATCATTTGGAACAAAAAATCTATTGTTATCAACAAAATGCTAATAAAAAAAATTCTGTCTT
>DASQRW010000080.1:0-3358 GCA_035642715.1 Nitrososphaeraceae archaeon
CTAGTCGCGTACTTACTGAGATAGGTATTGCGGTAGAAGGCATATCTTTAGCACATTTTATAATCAACCAAAGAGTTCCTTAAGAGATAGCATGAAGGTTCCTAACAAATTAGTTAGAAAATATTAATTACTTGCTATTAATCGCTACAGTGGTTATATATAGTAAGAGTAAACTAATGTGGTCTACTATTATAATGATAATGATAACAACTGCTTTAATCTTATCATCAGTTGCTGCTCTTTCTGGTCCTACCACTAATACCATTGTACATCTACAGCAAGAAGCATTAGCAACACAGGGAGATACTAGTGAAACACCAATTACTAATCCTGCGTGTGGTCAAGTAGTTGAAGGACTTGTTGAACTTAATTCGGACTTAAACTGTATAGGAGATGGGTTGATTGTAGGAGCTAATGGTACAACAATAAAACTGAACAGTCATACAATAAGAGGTACAGGTCCTAACAGTTCAAAAGTCGGTATTTCTGTAGGTAACGAGGTGGGTGTAAGAATTGAAGGTAAAGGAACAATAGAGCAATTTCAAGCAGGAATTTTAGCATCAGGTGCGAAAGGTACATCAATATCATTAGTGACACTTAAAGAAAACCAAATTGCAGTTTTCTCAACTGGTACAGAAGGCTTGCAAGCAATGAAAAATAAAATTACTCAAAACAGTATTGGATTAGCATCACATTCAAGTAGTGGTCTTGAGTTAACAGGGAATGCTATAACTGGCAATCAGTTGGCTGGGATTACACTTGTGGCCACTGATGATTCTCTAATATTGAACAATGATGTGAGAGAAAGTCAGAATGGAATATATGTTGACTCCGGGAGTAATGGTAATAGAATAGAATCTAATGATGTCCTTGAAAATAAGCTTGTTGATTTGAACAACGCCAATGGTTTAGCGATAAATGTGAATTCAAACAGCTTTTCTGACAACAATTGTGAAACAAGCAATCCTAGTGGTCTATGTACAACTTAAATTAATCCTTTACAACCACAACAATCTACTACTCAGGAGCAAGAGCAGGAGGGGAAGGATAAAGTTGTACACACAGAAGAAGAACAACTTCTACCACAGCCAAAGCCTGAGCCCAGAGACAATGAAGACACAACTACGTATTGGGATATTCAATATGATAATGAGAGTTTCGATTTTGAGAACATTTTGATTTATAATGTGTCATGACACGGCAATAAATTATCATTATTCTATGATGATGAAAATTGTATGATAAGCCTTGGGGTGTTATGTGATCTTTATAGATGAATAATAATTATCAATAATCTTATAAATTATTGCTTCAGTAAGTGATCGATGCATAATCAGCAACAGCATCTTAAAACAAATAATATTATATCAAAATTTGCAGTTATTGTATTATCAATTGTATAATTAACTGGATTAGCTCTTGTTCCCACATTACAAATTGGAGTCAACGGTCAGGTGCAACAGCAACAACAACAGCAATCATTTAACGATAGCTATACTGCATTAATATTAGAAGAGGCTGAAAAGCTTTACAATAAGTTGATAACAGAAGTGACAAATAGGGTTATAGCAGCAGCTGCAACTATGAGTGCATCATAAGATATTATATCTTCATATTATGTACAATACATAAAATTTATCACCATTCATCATGAATGGCTATATTACCCCTGATAGGGAGCATTCTGCTCTGCTTATCGTTGATGTTCAACGTGATTTTACTCTAATGGGTGCTATAGCTGAAATACCAGGTACTTTACAGGCTGTACAATACATTCAACGCTTAGTTCAAGTCTATAGAGAACGAGACTATCCTATAATTCATATTATAAGACTTTATCATGCAGATGAGTCTAATGTTGATTTATGTCGCAGACAAGCTATTGAGAATGGAAAGCAAGTGGTTATTCCTGGAAGTGATGGTGCTGAGTTGATGGATGTATACTCAACCCTCCACCTCTTATTCAATTGGATTCAACTCTACTCCTCTCTGGTCATCTCCAGCAAATTGGAACTATGGAATGGATAATGTACAAGCCTAGATGGGGAGCATTTTACAATACACTATTAGAAAAGCATCTACATGATTTAGGTGCTAATACGGTAGTTGTATGTGGATGTAACTTTCCTAACTGTCCTAGAATAACTATCTATGAAGCAAGTGAGCGAGATTTCAGAATTATTCTGGCTAAAGACGCTACATCACTTATCTACGATATAGGATTACAAGAATTACAAAATATAGGTGTCTCATCGATGAATACTGATCAATGTATAGCATGGCTTGTAGCTTCTTATTCGAAAATTCAAGATAGACATTAAGAGCAAAGCTCGTATCTTAATAATCAAATGTTATATAGTGTCTAAGATATTTTCTTCATGACCAAATTGCAATGTCTTCCGAAAACAAATACAAATGCGAAGAATGTGGAATGGTATTCATTGCACTTTTCCAACACAATATTACACACAACTAAGAAATTTTCACATATTCTGACACACATGTAGTGAAAAGTGGAAGAGCTGTATACCTAAATCTACCTGGTCTACCTAAGAGTTTTTAGCTTTCAATATGTTATTTACTTACGGTTGCATATATGGATGTTGTAAATCAAAAGAACAGTAATAACAAGAAACTATCAAAGGTACTCTCTACAAAACTATCGATAGAAGATTATAATGCATTTGTTATACTAACCAAGATTGAATATGAAGCTGGATTACTTAAAGAAGAAAGTCCATCAGAATTACTCAGATTTACAATCCGTCATATACTAAAGCAAGTTCATAATCAGCCTGAATAATATATACTTCAACAAGAACAACAACAGAAGCTAGTCCAAAATAATCAGCAACAACAGCTTACTGATCAACTCAGTTTACAATGTGCTACTCATCAGCATCAAGTTCCTAACATATCTCGCAGAAACAATTTCGTTGGTCAGAAGATGACACCATGGAAATTATCATCATTACTATCAAATCAAACAAAGAAGCCATATTAGTGGTAATGGTGAATGATGAAATGGTCTACAAAACATTAAAGACAGCACAAGATTTTTTTAGTAATCTGCTTTAATAGTTAACATCATAACTAAGAAATAAAAGCGTCCTACTAATTGACTTATTCTTATAGATGTTGCAGTAGTTGTTGTAGGCATCGCAGGATAATTATTTATTCCGCATATTGATCTATCTATACTGACTAACAAAAGTTAGTTATATTGTTTATCTTTTTATGTACTAAATATTTAGATTGGTAATATTTATTATTTTTAGTAGTAGTAGTAATTGATTTCACGTAAACAACTAAATTCTGCTTACAGAAAAGAAACAGATGCTGTTGTAAAAGAAAGAAT
>DASQRW010000081.1:0-2510 GCA_035642715.1 Nitrososphaeraceae archaeon
AAAGAAGACCGACTCCTACTATTGTTACTACTAGCGCAATTGTGAGAAATAAACCATCCCATAAGACATTGAGTCTGATTGTATCAATAGTGGTTGTATCTTGTTTGATATCATATGATGCCATTGCAGAATTTCATGAAAAACAATGGTGTCTATCAAACCAGCTAATCCTACTCCCAATAAATCGCAGCAACTATGACTTTCTTACTAATTTCTTGTCCAGCAAGAAGGAGACCTTTTTTATTATTCTTCAAGACTGTCTATGCTAATACTAAACTGTAAAATATATTATAAATATATGAACAAAATTATCAGGTTTATGGTTAAATAAGGAGATAGTGTAAAACTAGTTCTTAGTTTCTAAATATGTGGTGGCGTCTTTTGCTTCTCCAAATTCTCTATGGTTAATTACTTTACTACATATCATTATTCTACCCATGAACCCAAATATCAAATACCCTGCTTAGTTGCTTTTTGCATAACTAAGAGTCGAATTAAGAAAAGAAGAGAAAAAGTAGTGCTCTAGCGATATTAACAAGAGAAGATGGAACTATCACTTTTATCGTTGAATAACAAGTGGTTATTTACACTATAGTTGTTATACTCTGTGCTATTTTCCCATTCCAATAGTATAAATTTTTTTAATCTTGAATGTAACCACATTTATTTATAGTTCTTGCAATTGCATTGCTTACAAGGAATAAGATTTCCTCTTTTCGTACTATAATAGTGTTGACTTAGTAGATGATTACATTCTCTATTAGAACATATTGCTCCATGTCCCATTATTTTTCATTTCCTATTTTCAAGAAGCTATGACAGATGCTGATGCTGTCGAGGGCGATAATGATAACAAACTTAAAAGTTCAACTGCAATAATATGTTTACATTTCAGCAGCCTAAAATTAAAATCAGGACATGTACAGGTCTTAATATCTGGATTCACTTCATAGGATTTGCTTTTATCTTTTGTACTTTGCACATCAAATAACTGCTGGCGTCTATCCTTTTCAAATATTATTTGCTCTTGTTTGTTTAGCTCAACTATATTATATGCTCTTTCAATTCGTTTTAGGATATTTAATAGATCTTCATTAGAAGGCTTTTGATTATACTTAAACCAATTTAATTTCATAGTGAAAAAATACTTACAATTGCGGTATATATAGAATATACAGGACCTTGGGCTCTGGGAGAGAGAGTAACAGTATAGTGCTAGATTCAACTCGTCCAAAGCAATATTATTTTGGAGTACATGAAAAAGATCACAACATGCGTAGAAGCATGTTTTTAAATATATGAGATAGAGTATAGGTATATGTGTATTAAGTAGACTGTTTAGTCTCTCTAGTCTATCTACCAAAAATAAATAACTTTAGGATTTTACTATCTATTGAACACACCTAGTTGCTATGCGTTTATTGTGGTGTCAGGTCCAAGTGCGAACCAGGACGCAAAAGACCGTCTTCATCTCGTATTTCTGAGATAAGGTGTACTTTGCCATCATATTCTTGTTTTTGAACCTTGAGGTAGCTAAAGTTGAAGATCTTGTTCTCATAGTATAGGTATGTTGCATTGATTGTTGGATCTAGAGGAGTTGCTTTAGGATAAGTATTTGCCGCAAGAGGTCCGCTTACAATCTCATAGAAAATCATCCCATCTCCATCATGGTTTGGATCTTGGTCAACAAATACATTAGCTGGAAAATGCACATCTGTTGTAACAGAGACTACATTTTTGATATTGTTGTCATCTAGAAATTTTAGCAGATCATATCTTTCGCTTATGAAGGTCTTTTTAAATTCACTGCTGTTTGTAGCCCAACCATCGCAGCCTAACTGATAAGAAAAACAACTTGGAATAGTAAATGGTACATCAGTAGAAATAACCTTCCAGGTAGCTGTAGAGTTAAGCAGACTTTGCTTTAACCATCGCAGTTGCTCTTTTCCTAACAATGTTTTATTATTCATAGAAGTATCATCTAGATCGCTACGGCTGCGATAAGAATGTGCATCCAATAAAAATAAGTCAAGGTCTTTTCCCCAGTTAAACGATCTATAAATACGGTTTGGCTGTTGTTCTTCTTCTTTATTGTTATTATTATTCCGATCTAATGGCGAGAAATTGAAGAAGGCTTGGATACCAGCCTTAACTACATTAGGAAAGCCTATCCTATCCTTTGTTTCATTGGTCAAATATGACCAATTCCCGCCGTAATCATTAACTACTTCGTGATCATCAGCTTGAGAATAGAATGGTACATTTTGAAAAAGACTCTTTAAGTGTTGATCCGATCTATTGTATTCCCAGTGTTTGTTGTAAATATCTTGCAATTGAGATAGATTGGACCAATTAACCTCTTTATCTATAATGCTAGGAAAATTTCCTTGGATATTATACCATCCTACTACATCCTCTGGACCTTGATGAGCAGGACAGACATCATCAGCATAAATCTGGTCTCCATTAAATATAAAGAAATCAGGTGACAGCGCCTTCATTATCGAGAA
>DASQRW010000082.1:0-15684 GCA_035642715.1 Nitrososphaeraceae archaeon
GATAATACTATTTTAGATAAAGAAGAACAACAATCTAATAATGGAGTATGGTTATTAAACGCAGGTATTGTAGTAGCTGACAAAGCTACATTATATATTAATTCAACTGATACAACATGGCTAAAGATTAATGCTGATGGGAATACTGAGCATATAATCGAGGTATATGGCAACTTGAAAATTGATTCAGTAAAGATAACTTCATGGAATCCAAAAACAAATGATTATGCTAAAATACCAGCCTATGACGAGGATAAAGAACCAGAACTTATACCATATATCATAGTTGAAGGCGAAGCAACAGGAACTACAGATATTACCAATTCAGAGCTTGCTTATCTCAATTATCTTAGCTACTATGCAGGTGATGGAAGTGTACTAAAAGGCAATCATATACACGATCTCTGGTTTGGTTTCTATTCAAAGGGAGTAGGAGACATGGTTATCGAAGACAATCATGTTCATGACAACACCATTTATGGATTAGATCCTCATACTGGAACACATGATATGACTATTCGCAATAATGTGGTTCATGGCAATGGTGGAATCGGTATAATCTGTTCGCTAGATTGTTACAACATTACAATTGAAGGGAATGAAGTATACAATAATGCAGATTCAGGTATCATGTTTAGCATAAATATGTATAATTCAGTTGCAAGAAATAACTATGTACATGACGAAGCTAAAGGCATATTTGTTTCAGCATCACATAACAATGAAATATATAATAATACAGTTTCAGATAGCGGAGATGGAATCTATTTAAAGTCAGAGTCTTCTAAGAATAATATCTATGATAATACCATCATAAATGCTACATCAAATGGTATACTTGTCAATACAGGTGCATCAGATAATACGTTTAGTTCTAATACAATAATCAATGCTACTGAGCTTGGAATAAATGTTGATGGAGATTCAGTTAATAATAAATTTGAAAATAATAATCTAATTAATTCTAAAGTTGCAGAAGTAGAAGAAGAAGGAGAAGAAGAAGATAATTGACTTTTAAATTGTCTCCACACGATAGCATTTCTAGACCTTCAACTCATCGGCCATATATACAACAAAAATTATTTTCATTAAAGAGAAGACGCCAGCAAAATAAGAAGTTATATAGTACTCATGTAATAAAATAGTCTAAAATTTTCTATATCTTTCAAAAATAGCAAGCATTATTTTTAGCGTATAATTATATACAAATTATATTGGACCTTTCATGATTAGCATTCCAAAGCAAGCCAAGTAGGGGTTGCAGAAGCAAAAAAACTGTAGTATTGAAGAGTTATGAAAGAGTCAAACTCAATATCGAGACCTAACAAAAAGCCTGTATTAGCATAACTGCTGCATGGTTTTTAGATAAATAAGGTATACTAGCAAATACAAACGAAGTAATCTAGAGAGGTAAGACAAATATGACTTTTATATGCAATATATAAAGGAATCGCTCTATCATATGCATATTACCATGATACAGTAACACATCCAACTAAAAAATAAAATTGTTGACAATAGCAAAGGCCAGTAATCTTACAACAATTCATCAGATCATAGACTATAGTAACGACTTACCGGATAACTAATAACAAAAATATACAATTTGTTAATATTATAGCTTAATGCTTAACAACTATTACTAGATGCATCAACTTTACTTTCAATATCTTTTTGCGTATCTCAGTATGTCAATCATAATAAAATTAGTCGTAAGAATATAATTTTTATTAACTAAGGTAAATTTACCCGAAATCTGCAAAAAGTATACTAACCTGTATATTATATGAAGTGATATAATAAAGAAGAGATACAATCATGTCGGATACTGGATTTGCTTGTCCAAAATGTGATCTAATTTTTACTACTGCAGAAGATGTTGCAAGACACCTAAAGAATGAACATGTCGATGGAAGTCAAACTGAACGAGTTCGTTTATGACTAGCCCTTGATGCTTCTATTTATTTCTAACTTTAGTAATTGCTTTATTGAGTGGTATGCTAACTCTGATGGCATATGTATTTCTATACTCTAATTCTATTTTTATATACCAGTCAACCGTCGCCATCTTTACATTATATGATTCTTTATACAGCGGCCAAATCTCTACATGCCCATCAATGATATGAGATATACAAAATAATTTTACTTCTATCGGGAACCAAGCCAACAAGCAATTACTATTTTTTTAATCTAGTCGAAAAATTATGGATCAAGGCTGGTTAAGAATACATCTGTAATTATTTGATAAATAATTGATATCTGTCTCTATTCCCCGGATATATCAAGAGTAAATTTTTTTCTTCCTAATACCATCCACACTTTATTTTAAACTTAATATATAAATAAAGAACATACTTAAAGATCAGATAGATTCTATTTTTTGTTAACTTTCTAATTCTTATAAGTCTATACTTTATGAATGACAATACTACTTTCTTCATTAACTATTATTTTGCAGTAACCTATTAACCAATCGGCAAACAATACATCTTTTAACAACAGCATATTACGATAATTAACTATCGTTAAATTGAACAAATATCTTCCGTAATATTATTAGCACTTAACTACTATGATACAACGCTTTATCAAATCAATGATGCGTATCAGTGACCATACTTAAAAAAATAAAAATAAACTATCTTCTATAAATCTTTAATTATGAAAATATATGTCGTCTTCTTCTTAAACAGAAGCGTCTTTCATTATCTAGGCTTAAGAGCAGGAGCTATTATATCTCTTACATATGCGTCTCTTCTTTTATAAATCAACAATTTTAATGTCTAGTTTGTTTCTTTTCTCATGTCAACAAAATTAATAAAACCATAATTTTCTCTTGTAGTCCTATTGATAGACATATTATAGTTGTATATTTTTTTTGAATATTCCTTTAAAACAGGCATCATATCATCTAAGGATTTGCTTGCGTAAAACCCAGGACAATCTCCAGTTAATTGAAATGTTGCATGTACTATTGCTCTTCCTTTGTCGGATTCTAACCAAGAAGCAAATGGATATAACCAGCAAACTCCTGGCTTTTCGGGATGGATTCTGCAGTCTCCATTTCCATTCAAGAATCGACATGTTATCGGAGTTCCATCCTCCTCTTCTTTCTCGTCAGATTTTCTCTTAAGCGAGAGCATAGTAAGGGTAGTTATTACATTGCCAAATGCTTCTTGTTCTTCCCAACTGGATATTCTTGTTTCATGCTTGACAAACTCTGCTTTAGAATCATATCCTATCTTTTTAGCAATAATTCGGATATCATCACTTGTCAATGGCAATCTTCCTTGTCGTTCGCAGCAATTATGACAATCTGGCCACAAACACTTCCATAAGACATACAGACTATCATCGGTAAGTGTTGGAATATGAAACAAAACGCCATCAACATTTACTATTGTATCAACTACGTCATTTCTTTTACCAAGATGAAGATCATATACTTTAGGGTCTATCTTCCATTTTTTGGACAGTAAGTCAAGAGAGTTTTTGACCGAGACTTCTGAGTTGGAAGTTGATGATGGCATGTTATATTTTATCAAATCCCATCTTTAAATGTGCCTCCTTAAAACAAGTACTGAAGCATGTTGCTAACAAGAAAAATTATGACAGTCCTAATGACGCAAAGAGTAAAGAGAAGAAAAAATTAAACTATAAAAATAAAGGAAGAAATTAACATATCACGTATAATCTCTCTTCGAAGAGAAGAAAGCGCGCTGCGGCATCAGAATATGACTTTTGATTCGAGCCACAAATCCAGATGAATTGGGCGCAATTGAAAAGAATATTGTTGTTGTCATAATAATAATAGTAGTAGTAGTTTACATACAATGTTCTTTGGATAAGATACGTTATGACATGGTTCAACCTAGACAAAGCTGACATCTTGATTTTGGACCGGTGAACTAATTGAGCTTAGTGTTTTATTTGCTGAACTTTTTTGCCTTTTGCCATAGGAATTATTTTGAATTTTGCGCCTTTAAAATCTCTTTTCAATTCTTTACCTTTAAATGCTCTATCTAGGAATATTGCCAAAGCGGCTATTTCTGAATGTGGTTGATTTCCAATTGCAATATTGTAATCTGCAAGGTCATATATTTCTCTTGGCGCTTTTTCCGCACCAATAACTACAAGGACATTATTTTCTTTTTGTACGTTGTCTATTACATCATCTATATTGATACCATACATTGTCAAATGAATAACTTTTCCACCATCTTTCTTCCAGTTCTTGATCATTTTTTTCCAGTCTTCAATTGTCTCAATTTCAAATTCAGATTCTCCTCCCCATCTTTTATTTACGTCTTTTAATGTTTCTATTATAGAATCATCTACCTGTGTCATGAATATTTTGTTGCTACCAAATGCCCTCGAAACCAGAGCTGCATGTGTAGTTACGCGGTCGTCACGAACTACTCTATACCCTATTCTAAGAACAGTTATTTTTATTATTGTCCACCCCCTTCAATAGCTGTTCTAGTTTTATCCTATCGCCATTAGGAAAAAGAGTAATAGCATCAAGTTACTTAAAGATCGATATTAAAACCTGTCATTATATGAATTAGCCAAATGCTACTTTGTACACAGAGTATTCTAATATGAGCAAATATATCAACTTCTGTAAAGAAGTGTATCATATATACCTTGTTGAGCAAGAAGAGAACTTTCATCAGCATTCCTTCTTCATTCATTTTATGGATTAAATAATACAATCTGTTTTTGATTTCTATCGGCTGACGGATGTCAACTATAAGCAGAACAAGATCAGAATAAGTGATATCCTGGAGTGTTAATTTAAATGCATTAATCATATAGACATCTATTTTTATTATTCCATCTCTTCAATATTGATATGTAGTTTAATACCTAGAAAATGTTCTAATTTTTTTGCCAGTATTTCATCAGGTTTCAAAGTACCTGTTTCAAATTTTCGGAGTATTGTTGCTTTTTCATTCATCTTTATTCCTAGTTGTTCATGCGTCAGACCTTTTTTCATACGTGCTTCTCGAATAATTTTAGCAAATTCAGGATTAAGTATTATATCATCTGTCATCGAAATCTTTCTAAAAGGTTTAATCATTCTCTTAGGTGCAGTATAACTAGGTGCAGTATAACCCATAGTTTTCTTTTTAGCAGTTTCTGAAGGCACATATGGTTTACCACGTTTTGAACATGATATGCACACGTTGAACACCGTGCTGTCGATCATGACTTTTTTTTGGCCGTCTGTTACTTGACGTCCACACAATTCACAAAATGATGACATTAAGATTATTTTTGATTAATGTAAATTTAGTCTTTTCTTAGAGTCTGTTGCACAGTAATATTAAGAACAATTTCTGCAATGTCACTAGCATATTCAGCTACTCGACGTATGTTTTCTGTAATCAATTTAATTCTATACATTTCATTTATATCTCTGGCTTTATCGGATGAATGTCTGATTGCCTTTTCTAGATCATCAATTTTACGAGCATTTTCTATGGCTCTATCGGCAGAATTATAGTCCCGCTTGAACATGGATAGGCATGCTTCGTCCAAAACTTCAAGCGCAAAATTGCTCATCTTGGCAATATTCTCTACTGTGTCTTCATGCAAAGGCTCTCCCATCTCGATAATATCTTTAGCTATTATTGTTGCATGGTCAGCAACCCTTTCAGTTGCTTTGGTAATTAATCTATATCCAAGACAGTTACGTGAATCGTCCAATCCAATTTCTTTTAATAGATGTTCATTCTTTATTGCAATGTTTAATTGCCTAACTATGTAGAAGCTAAAACGATCTACATCATCGTCAGATTTTATGATTTCTTTTGCCAATTCAAGATTATTCTCCCTTAAAGATAAAACGGCGTCTCGGTGCATAGATTTTGCAATCAATAGCATTCTTTTAAATGCGGCATCTACTGAGAGCTCGAGTAAATTAATTAGGACTTGCAACGTTATGCCCCCTGCAGAATCTGCAATGATCTCTGTTCCCATCAATACTCGCTTTACAACGTCCTTCATAACCTCTCGTTGTTCACTAGTTAATCTTCCAAAGTCTTTTGGAATGACGTTTATAATATTATATCCTAAAAAGTAAAGTGAAATTAATTTCCGTGCAAGAAAGTACGGATTATTATTGTCCTTTGCAATCTCTATGGTTGCTTCTTTTTGTTCTTTTGACATACGTTTTGAGGCAGGTGCAAGTTGGAGAAGAGAATTTCCTTGTCTAAGGATTACGACATGATCACCTTGTTTTAGCCCTAGGTCTTGAACCCATTTTTTTGGAAGAGATACTATGTATGAAGATCCTCCTGTATATTGTATTTTTCTTGTCTCCTCGTTTTGGTCAGTTCTATTGATAGCGTAAGCTTTCTCCATCTAAAGAAAAAGAATCACTTATTCTATATATATGTATTCTTTACTATATAGAGAGAATGAAAAAGCAAATGTATGCCAATAAACTCTTTATTACTACTTGAAACCTTTACCATTAGATTGGCCTGACAAAATATATTGTCATATTGATGCTATTTTTGGTATCGGAGTAAGTTCGGTCCTGCAAGAAGGTGTCCAGTTTGAGTATTCGAAAAAGACCGGCAGAATCAAAAATTTCAGCATTGGAAATAAATTGGTTGCTACATTTCGTACAGATGGAGGAATAGCTTTAACAATATTTGGAGCTACAGAATTGTTAAAAAACAAGCAATTCAGAGAAAATTGCGTTATACCGACTCCGGAGGCAATCCCATTTGTTAGTGAAGGTAGATCGCTATTTTGTAAACACGTTGAATGGTGTGGTTCAAATATAAGAGTTGGTTCAGATGTCGCAATTATAAACAAGGAAGATATAGTTCTAGCGACAGGGAAAGCATTATTTCAATATAATATAATGAAAAAGTATCGTAAAGGTGTTGCCGTCAAGGTTAGAGAAGGAATAAAAAGCCGCGTTGAAGAGTAATAATGACATGATGCGTGGTGGCAACCGTGAAATGAGACGTATGTTAGACAAGATGGGACTTGAAATGAAAGACCTAGGTAGCATTGAAGAGGTAATTATCAAAACGGAGACCAAAGAGCTTTATCTGATAAAGCCTCAAGTATTAGAAATGAAGGGAAAGGATAGTACTATCTTTCAAGTAGTCGCTAGTGATATAGAAGAGAAGCAAAGAGATATTCCTGCGATTAAGGAAGAAGACATCATTCTTGTTATGCAACAAGCGAATGTTTCAAAAGAAAAAGCAATCCATGCATTAACTGATGCAAAAGGAGACATGGCTCAGGCAATTTTAAGTCTTACAACGTAAGAGAAAGGTCCTCAGGTAAGAAATATGCTATGTTCTTAAGAGATTGAAATATTACCAATGCAAGTATGTCATTTTGTGTGATTAACAAGATTGTTGTTATCTATATTTCTCCTTGTGAAAAGGTTAATATTGTTCTTAAATAATGACCCTTTTTATAGATTATACTTTAAAATAAATATTGAAAGTAAGGATTTAATATCTGAGCTCATTCCTTTATAATGATTTGGAACAAAAGAGCTCATCTGTTGAAGTTATTATAAATGCACTATCCGAACTTGAAAAAGATATGGACAGTCTCAATTCCAGAGTAGACGAAATGGAAAAGCGTCTTGTGGCTTATTCAAATGAGGAAATTGAAAAGTTAAACCAACAGATTGTTGCTCTGGCTAACGATGAAGCGAAAAAAATAGTTGATGCTGCAAAGGCAGAAGCGGAGAAAGAATCTTCATCAATTGTAGCTGAAGCAGATAAAAATCTTGCAAAGATAAAAGAAAGCATTGATTCATCATATGACAAAGCAGTAGATACTATTGTCAATATGATTCTCACTGTAAATGATTTAAACAACTTACAGAGTAATAATGATAATAACTTAAAACCAGTAAAAACAGCAGAGAATATTTCAGAGGGATCAGGGACAGTAACAAATAGAACAAACAAATCTCCTTCTGACAAAACCGTACAGGAGAAGAAAGTTCTTTGAGTAGAATCAACAAGCCTCAGAGGATTTTTGGGACTGTCAGGGCCTTCTCTGAAAAGGGAAAGATGCTTTCAAAAAGTG
This sequence comes from Nitrososphaeraceae archaeon, assembly GCA_035642715.1. Lineage (GTDB taxonomy): Archaea > Thermoproteota > Nitrososphaeria > Nitrososphaerales > Nitrososphaeraceae > JAJNBK01. The sequence goes on from DASQRW010000082.1 coordinate 8,080, forward strand.
AGTTAGAATCACTTTCCGATTCAAGAGATCTCGATGAGCTCGTAACGAGATTAAAGAATACCGCTTACACAGACGTTATGGCTAAGGTACAAAAACCCTTTAATGCAGAAAAAATTGAGAATCTCTTGCGAGAAGATCTGGTTGATTTTCATGCATCGATGGCAAAAATAGTAACAAGGCAGGACTTACTTAATGCTTATTATACAAAATATATAATCTGGAATCTTAAGGTAATCCTTAAAGGCAAAGCAATGGGTAGAACGTATGAAGAAATTCTACCTCATGTTAACATGCGTGCCGAAGAGCTTATCGGAAGAAGAGATATAGTTGTGAAAGCGCTTGTCGCAAAAGATTTGGATGAAGCCATTACTACATTGCAATCATCAGAGTTTGGAGCAGATGTTGCAGGCGCTGCCCAAGCATATAAAGAGAAAGGCGATCTACAGATCTTTGATGTCTATTTGGACCATTCTTACTATCAGGCCCTTGCAACAGCCTACACTGTGCTCGGTAAACCTGCAGACACGCACCCTTTGATTGGATTAGACGTGGATTCTTATAATACTTTGAGCACATTACGTGCAAAATATTGGGGCTTATCTGAAACGGATATCAAATCGTTAAGAATCAAACCCACCTTCAGAGTACTGGAAGACGTACTAGATAAAATGGCTAACGCAGAAAACGTAAAGGAAGCAATTTCAGTGTTTGCTAGTACCGTATACAAAAATGTGATCCCAAATGACGCTAACGAAATTGAAATGATTTCAAAAATAGAGGCAGGTTTTGAACGTTTAATGTATAAACGAGCTGTTACTGCCTATGGGAAGATGTTTAGTTATTCTACTATGATTGCTGCAGTCAAACTCAAATCAATTGAAGTTCGAAACCTTGGGGCTATTGCATTTGGCGTAGAACAAAAGATTGGCTCAAACATCATCATGCCTAGGTTACTCACCGTTGCAGAAAAATAATAATAATAAAGTCAAAGGTGTTTTTAGAGTAACTAAATTTCAGGATTTCTGGATTATCAGCATGTGCAAGAAAGTCTTTGAATTAACAGAATGCCTCGAGCTCTGCATTCTACATATTATAATTATTGCAAATAAGATGCTTAAATGGGCAGAACATAAGTGCACTAGCTTTCTTGCGTATAACTCAATCACAAGGTTTAATAACAATTTTTGTTAAATCAGGATACGATGAAACGCCCCTGACTAGGGAAATCGTCCAAAATAAAGTTACTGTTGCCACTGTTTACGGTCGATCATATTACAAAATTATTAATGCTCTAAAGTTAATGGATATACAATTTGAGTCGGTCTCTCCAGAAGAGGCAGCCTTATCTAATGCTAAAATCATTATAACTACAAGAGATGAAGCAGAAATTGTCAGAAGAAAGGACGTCCTTCTTGATACTGAACTAGACGACTATCCTGTATTTATGAAGGCAAAAATATTGCGGAATATTATGGGTCCATATCACGATGATCAGCTGACAATAGGAATTGATCCTGGTATTAGAATAGGTGTCTCAGTCATTTTCCTTCATAACGAGATAGAAAGCGTCGTGGAATCTTCACCGGAGTCAGCTATAAAACTAGTATCGCATTTAATTTCTAGGATCAGATCTAATAAGAAGGTTGTGAGAATTGGTAATGGTAACATTGTCATGGCAACTCAAATTGCCATGACATTAAAAACAAAATTCAAAGAACTTGTTGATATCGAAATAGTCGACGAACACGGTACCTCTCAACCACAAAATACAGAAGCAAATAGGCGTGGTGCTCGAGATAGGGCGTCAGCTAGAACAATTGCGCTTAGAAATGGAAAACCCTTCAAATCTTCTTCTTCTCCTTCTCGCATAAGTAATGGAGTAATTAAGTCAACCTAAATCCCATGGTCTTTTACGTCCTTGATTATTGGAAAGCAAAGTCAGATTCTATAAAAGTTATCAATAGGGCTAAATTAATTTTTTATATAAAAATAACTTTATCAGGACCTAATCAAGTATGAAGCTTATTGAGGACCAAATTAAAGCAGCAAAATTAAACTGTCAGAATTAGGAAATTCTTGATTAACAAGAGGAACATGTACTTATTTTATGAATATATACCTTAAAACAAAACAATTAAACCTAAAATATAAGAGTAAATAACAACTAAATAAGAAGCAATAATGAACTATATTGCGTAAAATATTTCAATTTATGCATGATTTAGTTATATTGTAATGCAGGATGAAGGATACGATACATTTACTGTACGAACAACAACATCAGAAGGCAAAAGAACATTTCTTATAAAATTTCTTTCATTTCAAAATGGCTGTTTTATTTCTATATCTGAATCCCTTAATAGAATTGGATCTATCTCGGTGTCGATAAGCGCTTCTAATAAAGTCAATACAGCTAAAGTTATACCAAGCAAGTTCAATCCCATGTTTGTTAGTACGATTTCAGAAAGGGTAGCTTCGATGATAAATGGAATTTGCCTTATTTCTCTCCATAGCTTAACACAATTAGGATTTGATGATATGAAAGCAATTATGGGAGAGATTATGGATCTAGTAGAGGATAGACACAAAGAAAATGGCGAGAGAAAGAAGCAAGGAAAAGAGACTACTTAATAATAAAAACGATTTTCGTGGCTTTTTAAGCTTATTGGAGAAAGAAAATGACCTGATAAGAATAAATAAAACCCTCAGCTCAAAGTTTGAGGTTGCTGCAGTTGTAAGCAAGCTTGAAAGAAAACAAGCAGTATTATTCGAAAAGATCGAAGGTAGCAACATCTTGGTAGCATCCAATATTCTAGGAACGAGGAAAAGATTTTCTCTTGCCCTTGGAGTCGATGATGAAAAATCAATTCATACTCATATCGTAAAATCAATTGCTAAGGTATCCCCTCCAAGAATACTCTCCTCTGCTGCTCCTTTCTATGAGAATTCGTCTGATAATTTGAAAGACCTTCCTGTGATTACTCATTTTGAGAAAGATGCAGGTCCATTTATTACATCCTCGATAGTTTTTGCTAAGGATCAAGAAAAGGAGAACCAGAATTCGTCTACGCACAGACTTTTGTTACTTGATAAAAAACACATGGCAATTAGAATGGTAGAAGGCAGGCATTTACACAAGTGTTATTCATTTGCGAAAGAGCATGGACAAGATCTTAAAATTGCAATTGCAATTGGAGTGCATCCAGCAGTTAGCATAGCCGCAGCCTATCAAGCGGCCTATGGTATTGATGAAATGTTGATTGCAAATTCATTACTAGATAATGATCTGACATTGAGTAAGAGTAACTTTTCTCAACTATTTGTTCCTACTCATACCGAAATTATTCTTGAGGGCAAAATTCTCAAAGATAGAACGGAGGAGGAATGGATGGTAGAGATGCTTAGAACCTATGACTTTAAACGTAGACAGCCTGTTTTCGAGCTCGATAGAATGAGATTTCGAAATAATGCAATTTTCTACGATATTCTACCAGGATTTGCAGAACATCGTCTCTTAATGGGATTACCAGTAGAAGCAAAGATGTTTGAAGTAATAAAGAACGTTGTTCCGTCTACAAAGACAGTACATCTCACAGATGGTGGGTGTAACTGGCTTGATGCAGTAATTCAGATTCAAAAACGTTTAGAAGGTGAGCCAAAAAATGCTCTGTTAGCAGCATTTGCAGCTCATCCTTCATTGAAGATGGCGATTGTAGTAGATGAGGATATCGATCCAACAAACCCTGTTTCAGTAGAATATGCAATGTCTACTAGATGTCAGGCAGATAAAGGGTTTTTAATAGTCTCCAATGCAAAAGGATCGAGTCTTGACCCGTCAAGTGATCAGCAGAATCTGCTTACAGCAAAAGTAGGAATTGATGCTACAGCCACTCTTCTCAAACCTAGAGAGAGATTTGAGATTGCAAAGATTCCTGGTGAACAAAACATCAATCTTTCAGATTATATGTCTCCCTCGTCTGAATAACAAAGAGCAAACGGTTAGTAAAGTAAATAATAACAAGCTCTATGGATATCCAAACTCTGGGTCTTGATGCCAGTGAAGGAAAGTCAGAAGGATATATGAGAGAGCCCGCGCTACTTATTCTAAAATCATAAATATATTACATATATTTACAAGATTATTTATATATTGAATCAGTAGTGGTAGTAGTAATCAAAAATTTTAATTATTATTTTTTAAGATGCGACCCTTCTTATTGAAGCATTACACTAATGACTGAGAAGAACTACTGCTTTCTAATAAATTATAGGTTATTGAAGAGAATTTCTCTAACGGGAAGCAATAAAGTCAAGTCAGACAGAACTTATGCGTCAGATCATAACAACTTAAAGAAGTTAAAAATAATGAAACACATTCATATGAAGACGTATATATTGTCAGCAAAAACATCAAGACACAATCTAAAATATCTTATTATGAATGTTTGCTAAAACTGCAAAATTAAATACTTTATGTTTGCAGTATTTATTTTGGCATTAAGCGATCCATTATGGCCAATGATAAATTTTCAGTACCCAGTAGAACTTAAATTCTGTAAAGAAAACTGAATTCGCTTTAACAAGTAATGTGTTCCAGCATTTATCAATTCCACTTTATTTCTTTGAGCATTGAATCAATATCTGACTTGTCTAGACCAACGCCCATTTTGGCATCTTTTCTTGCAACAATTCTATTTCCATCAAAAGCAATTACCGTGGGAACTGCCGGTATTGCAAACCTGTCCCACATTGGATTCTCATCTTCATTAAGTTTAATTTCTATCTTTTTATATTTCGACTTTGCAGATTCGAAAATTGGTTTAAATCTCTTACAAAAAGGACACCAATCGGCATAAAACATTGCGACAGTTTTTTCTCCTGAAGATAATAATTTTTCAAATTGTTCCGGTTCTATATTTTCCATAATATGTCATCATCTTGTCTTACATTATAATGATGGCTCAGTTATTTGTTTTGTTATTCTTGATAGACTCATAGTCGGCGGGGGCAGACAATGTACTTTCCGTTGATCAGTGTTGAAATGACATTTATTAAAAAACTTTGAATAGCATATATATTTTTTCAGGTCATTTTCTTCACCTATGAGAATTAGTAGGTTTTAATGTCATTCTATGCAATTCTTCAGTTGAAATTCTTCAGTTGATTATGGAGTTATTATATAATTATTATTGTTATGTTATCTTTATTGTTATTTAGTATTGACTCTATATCCCATGCGTGCTTCCCCTTTTATTTAAGTAAAAAATTCATAATGATTGAAGGCTGTGAGCTGCGTTCTGAAAAGAGCATCCCAAAAAAAGTCATAATATAACTCCTATACAACTAAACGGTCTATGATGGCTGAAAAAGTGACACTAAATAATAATAATAATAACGATGACAGAAACAACAGGTTCATATTGAAAAACAAATTTACCGTCGATAGATTTAACCGTATTAGAAATAATAGGATTATAGTAAGTCAATGAAGCCATAAAATGTGATATTATCCTTTTATTTATTTTAACATCTATAACTATTAAATCTCATATCTCCATAGTGTTATCAGTATGGGACAAAAAGGACGAGAAATAGTAGAAACAGATGTAAATGAAGTGATAAAAGATCTTAACTCCGCATATGCTGATGAATGGTTAGCTCATTATCAATATTTTCTTTATGCTCAAGTAATAGATGGTATAGATGCAGAGACGCTGAAAACTAAACTTGAAGAGCAGTCAAATGATGAACTAAACCACGCGAAGGAATTAATAAGTAGGATACGTGAGCTTGGTGGCGAACCTACGACTAACTTGATGGATGTTTCTACTTGTGGCTTTTCTGAGCCACCAGAGGACACATCAGATCTTGTCAGCATTGTAGAACTTGTCCTCAAAGGCGAAAGATGTGCGATAGAAAAGTATAACAATTTAGCAAAAAAATATCATATGAAAGACCTTGTTACTCATGAGATATTTGAGGACTTACTCGAAGATGAGGTATCTGATGAAGAAGATTGGGAAAACTTCTTGCCAGGCTTAAAACAAAAACAAAGCACACAACAACAACAATCAGCAGAACTTACTACTACAACTACTAAGTAGAATGCTTGATTCTAAAACTGTCTAGTCTAGACTAGACAGCAATACAGTTGTCCAGAATCAATAGAATTAATAGCAAATTCACGAGCATGTATCAAAAATTCAACGAGTGTATACCATATTCTTTCTAATTTCTGATTAGTTTATGGTCTTTCAGATTGATTAGCTGCTTATCTTCCTTTCTTTTACTTTCCTTCATTTAATTTAGAAAGAGTATTGTTTCCTAGCGACTATGTCTTTGCATTAGTTTTAGTCTCGGATTTACTTTATTAAGGATATGTCATTTTTTTCATCACAGCGCCGATAATTAGTGGCGTATTTTCATTCATTTTTGTCTTCTATATAGCTATACGTATTCAGGGAACTCTTTCATCTACAATAATACCAGTTAAGAGGGACATCATTCTTCATCATCTTCATCTTCATCTTCATCTGCTGCTGCGTCTTCTTCATCTGCTGCTGCGTCTTCTTCATCACTTTGACCAACTGTATTTGATGGTTGTTGCTCTTCTACTTCTGCAACTTTAGAATTAATTAGATTATTATTTTCAAATTTATTATTAACTGAATCTTCATCAACATTTATTCCAAGGTCAGTAGCATTGATTATCGTATTAGAAGTAAACGTATTATCTGATGCACCTGTATTGACAAGTATACCATTTGATGTAGCATTTATGATGGTATTATGGTATATTTTGTTATTAGAAGACTCTGCCTTTAAATAAATTCCATCTCCGCTATCTGAAACTGTATTATTATATATTTCATTGTTATGTGATGCTGAAACAAATATGCCTTTGACTTCGTCATGTACATAGTTATTTCTTCCAACTGAATTAGCCATATTTCTACTAAACATAATACCTGCATCTGCATTATTGTATGCTTCATTCCCTTCAATTGTAATGTTGTAACAATCTAGCGAACAGATTATCCCTTCCTCACCATTGTTATGAACTACATTATTGCGAATAATCATATCATGTGTTCCAGTATGAGGATCTAATCCATAAACGGCATTGTCATGAATATGATTGTCTTCGATAATTATACCCCCTACTCCATCTGAATAGAAACCCGTTTTAAGATCGTGTATATGATTGCCTTTTAGTAGGCTTCCGTCGCCTCCATTATATCTAAGACCAGGAGTTTTGTAGTCACCCTCATATCCAAGATATGCAAGCTCTGAATTGGTAATATCTGTAGTTCCTGTTGCTTCGCCTTCAACCATGATATATGGTCTAGGTATAGTTCCATCTACATCAGTTTTAGCATAATCATTTGTTTTTGGATTCCAAGAAGTTATCTTTACTGAATCAATCCTAAGATTACCGTAGACTTCTATTCCATTAGCGGCATCCCCATCAGCATTAATCTTTAGCCATGTTGTATCAGTTGAATTAATATATAATGTAGCTTTGTCAGCTACTACAATACCTGCGTTTAATAACCATACTCCATTATTAGATTGTTGTTCTTCTTTATCTAAAATAGTATTATC
>DASQRW010000083.1:0-27721 GCA_035642715.1 Nitrososphaeraceae archaeon
GTCAAAAGATGAATATCAAGCTTCTAATATTCCCTTTATTAATAAGGGTAAAAGAGCAGATGAATTTATTCAAGCTTTGAAAAAGATATGGACAGAAGATGTTGTAGAGTTCAAAGGAGAATACTATGATATTCCAGCATCAAAAATAGGACCTAAACCTATTCAAAAGCCGCATATTCCAATATACCTTGGTGGATTTAGTCCAAATACATATTTAAGAATTGTAAATTATGATGCAAATGGTTGGTTAGGTGTAGTAGGTGGACCTCTAGAATATCTTGAAAATACTATAAAGGCTATAAAGGACATCGGTAGTAAAGCAAATAAAGATCCAACTATATTTAACGTAATTCTTTTAACATATCCTAATATAGATGATTCAAAGAACCGACCAACAAATGAAGCCCAAAGATTTCCATTGACTGGAACAATTGATCAAATAGGTAGTGATATTAAAAGAATCAAAGACATGGGAGTAGAACATATAATATTTGGCTATAACTTCATACCTGCAGGTAGAGACGTTGATTACATGATTGAGAAAACAAAACAGCTTTCAAAGTTTGCTAAATAAAAAGTGAAGAAAAAATATTATTAATAATAATAATGTAATGAATTACTCATTAAATCCTTCATTCTTCCAAGTTACTATCTTTTGTGGATATATGATTATAATATATTCTCCAATACCAATTTTTTGATACTGGTGATATTTTTCTGCCAGCAGTTTGTGAGCTTTTTCTAATAATAATAATAGTTCATTTTCTTGCTCTCCTTTTTTATTACTTATTAAGGATGCTCTTCCCTGAATTATAACGAAATAGAGCTTTGTCCAGTCTTCATTGTATTCATCTATAAGTAATGCAATATTTGGATTTGCCTGAATGTTCTTGACTCTTTTTAGTTTTTCAGGTTTAGAAGGTCTTTGCTTAGTTTTCTCATCTATCGGTATATAGTAATGCTCTCTATCATATGCAAACACAACTGGTACCAAGTGCGGCTTACCTTCTGAATTGACTGTAGCTAATCTAGCAACTCTAGCTTTATCGATTATTGCCTTAAGATGTATATCATTAATCAACTTCTTGACCAAAATAATATAGTGTTACGGCTTTTTACAGCTGTCTGTTGCTGTGAAATATTGCTCTGCTTTTTGCTCATTAATTTCTCTTTAATATGCAATTTCGGAGAGAGAAATGCCAATAGCAGCAATAGGACTGCCAAGTCCAATAATATTTGCAGCTAAAGTAATGGCTACGTTCTAAATCGTCGGTTATTGCAAATTCTTCTCTTCTGAAGGAGGTAAAGATTGTTGAAGAAGGAAAATAAAAGGAGTAATTGTACTAGTAAGTCTATTGAGAGCATAAGTAAGAGGATAAAGAAATAGACAAGATATCAGAAAAGACAGGAGTGAAGGAGAAAAAACAAAAGTGCAGAGCATCATCATCATTATCATTGCAAAGGAATGTGTAATTAACAAGTTGGCTTTGTTGACTATTTCTTCAGTAGATGATGATGATGTTGAAGTTAGTATAGTAGAAAAACAACAATCATCAAAATATAAAAAACTGAAGTTATTTTCTCTTATACAAGAATCTAAAAACCAAAAGTATGAGGATAATGAAGAGAAAACAGCAGAAATAACAATTACAACAAACCCGACTTTTTTTGAATTATTGTATCACATATACACTCATTCATTTTTTAGCCACATTAGTTTTTCATGATAACTTTTTATAATTCCATCAGAACACTTTTTAATTACAAAGTAAAAATGGTAGCAGATCCTTTAGACCGATCAATATTATCATATATTCATGGACAATTTATTGTTCTAGATGAAGACGTTAATGTTGCAATGGCAGTTAGAGATATGCACTCACGAAGAGCTGAACTCATCATTGTAACAAAAGATATCAGACCGGTTGGAGTAGTAACTGATAGTGATATTTTAGACAAGGTTGTAATGAAAGGAGAAGATTCTGATCAAATATTATTAAAGTCCATAATGTCTTCTCCAGTTATATCATTATCAGCAAAGGGAACTGTAAGACAGGCACTTGAACTCATGAGAGTTAATACAATTAAGCATATACCAGTTACCGATAACATAAAGATCTTTGGCATTGTAACACAAGAAGAATTGGCAAATGCCATAAGAACATCTGTATTAGAAAGAACATTTAGAAGCTACAGAGCGGTAATAAGAGATCATTATAAACCCGTCATAGGTAATCTTGGATTTGTAATGCAATTTGCTGGAATACTTCTTGTTGCTCCATCTTTTTTGGCTACAATACTAAATGAAACAGTGTCTGCTACTGGAATTTTTCTTGGACTTACATTTATGTTTGCAGCTGGATTTGCATTGAATGCTTATGGAGAAAAGGCTCCATTAAGCCTAAGACAGGCATCAATGCTTATAGTTTCTAGCTTTATATTGCTAAGCCTTTTTGGCAGTATACCTTACATGTATGTAAATCCATTTTGGAACGAAATAGATCCACTATCGCTTTTTGTTAACAGCTTCTTTGAAAGTGCATCAGGTTTTACTACAACAGGACTTTCTATGATAGCTCAGCCAGAAAATTTACCTCAAAGTTTTGTTTTCTATCGGTCATATACGCAATGGGTAGGAGGATTAAGTTTCATATATCTTGTAATGATGCTTTTCTATCCTGAAAGGAAGTTAATCCATATGAGAGGAATGATTGGTGGAGGTATGCTGAGATCCAAACAACTAATTATAACCATTAGTGTGATATTTTCAATTTATACTGCATTATTAAGTACACTGCTATATTTTCTTGGTGATATCAATAATATTCAAGATGTTGCATTAATACTTGGTACAGTTACTGGTGGAGGTTTTGTTCCTACTTCCACATATGTAGTTGTTGAAAATGCTCAACAGCTGTTAGTTCTCATGGCAGGCATGATAATTTCAGCTCTTCCTTTTGCATTTCATTATGCTATCTTTAGTAAAGAAGTACACACAACAAAATTACGACCTGAAGTCTTTGTATATATTGGCATTATTCTTATTTCCATTCCAATTTTCATTATTCTATTAAGCAGTCATATTACATCATCATTAGAATGGCTTACATCAGCATTTCACATTGTAAGTGCCTCAACTAATTCAGGTTTCCAATTCATAAATATATCTTCAATATCATTCCAAGCAAAGATTCTGTTGATAATACTTATGTTAGTTGGTGGAACAGCATTTTCTACTGCTGGGGGCATTAAAGTTGGAAGACTTTTACAAATTGTTCACACATTAACAAACAGAAAAACTTCAATGGATACTGCTAATAGATCAATATCTTCTGTATCTTCACGATATAACAAATTATATATTAGCTATGAAGAGAGAGCAGAAAAACTTAGAGCAAATAAAGCTTTTAGAGAATCTCTACTTGTAATATCCTTATTTGTATTAATATCTTTTATCACAGGTGCAGTATTAAGCTATTTTGCTGAAAGAAACTTTATAGATTCTCTTTTTGAATCTGTTTCAGCTCTAACAACTACAGGACTTACCACAGGAATAACTACTCTTAATTTGGATTTAGTATCAAAGACTTTTCTTATAATAAACATGATTGCTGGAAGGTTTGAAATTATAGCAATATTCTACATATTCTTTGGAATATTAGAAAAATATGGCAAAGGTAAAGGTATAGCCTTTGACATTACATCTCTTAGTAAGATTACAAAGCTTAAATCAAATATGCAGAAAAAGAAAATTTACTGAATTTGTTTATTCGTATATAATGCTGTGCATATTTTATTGAATTTTTCTTTTTTACTATATTATCGATCTAATATCATTGTATTTCTTTCCCTTTGCTCTCAAGAACTTCTGAATTTCTATCTATTTCTTTTTATAATGACCAAGTACCATTCTTATTTGACACCATAAATCATCATGGAGGTTTGTGTTGTCCTATATGAAATATCGTGTTCATACAAGATATTAGACACACATACATTATATGTAACTAGACCATTATAGCAAAAAGCATATCTGTTGCTAAGTTAATGAAATATCCTTTGGTAATTTAATGAAGAAACAAGAATGACTAGTAACGATTGCTCTAGTTATTGTTGTTGTTGTCATTGTTGTTGTACTAGTACTTCAATACTAATCAACTTTGACACGTAATTATATGACAGAGAAGCATAATAGTACCACCGCCGCGCTCTCTCTCTAACGTAATAATCTAACAAAAAGTAATCAAGACACACACATATATACAAAATAAGTTACAACATCTCAAATACACCTTTCCTCCTTCTTTCCTATATAATGATCTGAGTGTACTGTGTGCTATAACATTATAACAGTTCAACTTAATAATCAATTATTTTACAATCTCCAAACATCAGGAAATGATGGTGTTGGCTTTAACTCTTGGAATTTTATTATTGCCTATGTCATATCCTTTTTGTCGAAGATATTTTAATGTTAATTTGTAAACTAATTCATCATAGTCTGTTTCTTCTAATATTCTTGCCCACGAAACCTCCCCTTTCTTTAAAATTTCTTCTGAGAGTAATTCTGTTTTTTTTCTGGCTTCTTCTTTACATTGCTCCATAGTTTTGCCATTTTTATAAGCACGAATACGAGCATCGCAGCTATTATTGCTATTATAAGTTTTCTCCATATTACAATAGAAATTAAGAAGTAATGAGTAATAATAACTATGACAGGTTTAATTTTTTGATAATATCTCACTAATTAAATTAAGAGAAGACTAAAAATAAACCAGAAGAAGAAAAAAGATGAATTGTTATGGTTAGTGACTGCCTATGTCTTTCCTCTTCTCCAGAAAGAAGCATTCAAACCAGCCACTAGCACGTCTTGCAACTTCTTCAAGTGTACCTGGCTCCTCAAAAAGGTGTGTTGCTCCTGGGATTATTACAATCTTCTTCTTTTTTTCTAGTCTACTAAGTTGCTTCAATGCATTTTCATTTAAATGAATTACTTGTTTATCATTTTCTCCTACAATCAAAAGTGTTGGAGCTTGAATGCGATTTAGAACTTGTTGACCAGCCAAATCTGGTCTACCTCCACGTGATACAATTGCACTGATAACGTTTGGTCGTTCTGAAGCTGCGACTAATGCTGCTGCAGCACCCGTACTCGCACCAAAATAGCCAATGTTCAAATTTCGAATTTTAGGATATTGTACAACCCAGTCAGTGGAGACCAGAAGTCGTCTAGCAAGCAGACTAATATTGAATCTATGCTCCCTGGTGACATCATCTATCTTCTCCTCTTCTTTTGTAAGAAGGTCAATTAATAATGTAGCAATACCCGCATTGTTTAATACTTGAGCAACATATTGATTTCTTGGACTACGTCTGCTGCTTCCACTTCCATGAGCAAATATAACAATTCCTTTAGCATCAATAGTACTATTAGGTATAGTCAGGTCACCTTCAATAATATTCTGCTGCTCATCGGAATGAGATATCCTGACAATATCATGATGATATTGTAGTTGCTTGTCTTCAGACATCATTTATCATATCTTTCTTGTTATTGATAAATTTATGAGTTACATAGATATACATTACTTTACTTTGTTTAATGTTTATATCTTGTTATCTTGTCTTATAATGATAATTTCCTTAGTAGCTCACAATAGCTAAACTTCTATACAATCTCACATTCAAATAAATTGTAGACTTTGAATTAATGTCTGAACTTCTTTCACATTGCCTTCTTAAAGTTATTGCAATAAAACCTAACCTATTGATAGATGATGATTTTTTAATAATAATATCTGCCTTATATAAGGATCCACTTCCTGATTACAAATCACTGCACAATTCTTTGAATATTTTTAAATTTTACTGTCTTTGGCGCATTGGGCACACAGAAGGTCAGTATAAGAAAAAGCTAATAGTCAATTTAGAGCTTTGTATGGCTAAAAACTGCTACAAAAGATAAATCATTATAGAAAATATTTTTATTTATACATTGATACTAAATCATTTATGTATCATGTAATAATTATTGGTGGGGCATCTGCAGGATTAACTGCTGCCATGTACACTAGTCGTCAAGGACTTAAAACTTTGGTGATTACAAAGGATATCGGTGGACAGGCACTTCTTACAAATGACATTGAAAACTATCCCGCTTTTGAACATATAGGTGGTTTTGAACTTATGAGCAAGTTTGAGCAACATGCAAAGAGCTTTGGAACAGAATTTATCTATGAAGAAGTTTCATCTATAATGGAAGATGAACCAAGTTGCTTTACAATAAAAACAAGTAACAATAATGAATATTCAGGTTGTGTAATAATTCTTGCTTTTGGTAAAACACCAAGAGACCTAAATGTACCTGGCGAAAAGGAATTAAAGGGTGGAGGAGTTTCTTATTGTGCTGTTTGTGACGGTCCTTTTTTCAAAAATAAAACGGTAGCAGTTGTAGGTGCTGGTGATCCAGCCTTGGAAGCAGCAATATATCTTAAGGAATTGGCATCAAAATTATACATAATACATACAACAGATACGCCAGTAGGTTCAGAAGAAACTATTAATTTGTTACGCCACAATCAAAAGACCAACATATCTTTTACTCCAAATTCTGTAGTGAAAATGATTAATGGTAATTCTAAAGTTGAGTCTCTAACTATCTACAATTCTAAAACCAAATCAGAATCCAAGCTTGATGTCGATGGAGTATTTGTAGAAATGGGCTATATTGCAAAAACAGATATTGTTAAGGATTTAGTTCAATTAAATGGCAATAAAGAGATAATTGTAGATAAGTATTGTGCTACCTCGAATAAAGGAATATTTGCGGCAGGGGATGTTACAGACGTACCATATAAACAAGCGATTGTCTCTGCTGGTCAAGGAGCTATTGCAGCATTGTCTGCATATAACTACATTCAGAAATTAGAAGGAAAACCAACGGTTAAAACTGATTGGAAATCTATTGCAAGGAGAAAAAAAATGTAAATCATTATATTAATATGGCCAAATAGAAAAAAGTAAAGATAGATCAGCGATACGGAATAACTATTACAAAATCAATCATGGGAGATCTGGATAATATATCTTAAGGATATTCAGATAACATAACAAAAAACTTATAATAATAATAACAAAAAAAGCGGCTGACCCTACTTTCTATATACAAGAGCCAACTCTAACTAGACTATGATTATAGATGCAGCAGACCTGCATAATAATATTCATAGAGAGAAGTCAAATTTCTATTGATAATACAGTAGAAGATGTATAGGTTGGATGACAAAAATTAAATGATCTCCTATATTTATCAAACCCAAAGTAAAACTGTTGCAATATTAGAAAGGTTAAACAAGATGAAAGTTTTGCAAACTCTAAAGAGCTATTATTGGTAAGGGAAGTGAAGTGAAAAATGTGGCGGCAATTATTTATTTGGAAGTGGTATGATGATAAAACCATTTGAAGAAGCAGAGCATTCAAGCTTAGGAAAAGAGAAATAACAACGAGCCAATCAAGACTGAAGTTGGATAATATCATATAAAATTAAGAGAATATGATAAGGAGGTGAAATAAAGGAAATTGGATACATATTTAGAGAAAGAATATTATGATGACATTCTTACGTATTGCATAAAGATCCTAATGCTTAAGATTGTGGGGCAAGAGTAAAAGAAATTGGTAAAGATCTATATACAGATGTAGAAGCTGATGATATGGAAAATTGTTTTATCCAATTGAATTATTCAGATAAAAGAAGAAATGGGTAAAGATGCCGAGTGGGATGAGCATATAGTAATTTCATATATCTAATTGTTGTGCTCAATCCTTTAATAGCAACTGTGTAAGTAGAATAGTGATTATATCGATATGCAAAATGATACTGCTTCTCCTCTTAAAGCCAAAAAATTTCAATTTCCAGGAAGTACACCTCATTATCCTCCACTATTCTCTTTTAGTGTTGATTACATGATGCTTAAAATAAAACCAGATTTTGATTCTAATACTCTCAAAGACTGTACACAGAAACTAAGAATTACCGCATGCGAGGACATACGTGAAATTAAGCTCGATATTGCAGAAATAGATGTACATCAAGTAATATCTTCTTCTTATAATACTTCTGTGATGTCTTTTGATATTTTAAAAAATGATGATAAACTGATTATCACACTTGGACAAACATTGCAAAAAGGTAATACTACTGATCTTACTATCAGATATTCAGCAGGCTACTATCACCGCGAAGATGGTATAGTTGGTATTTGCAAACCAAGGAGTGGATTTTATTTTGTATCATCCAGTGAACATTCTCCAAATAAACAAGCATGGACACAAGGACAAGCTTTAGAATCAAAATATTGGTTTCCATGTATTGATGATCCTCAAGTCAAGTTTCCACGAGAAATTCAAGTTACAGTTCCAGAAAATGATTTTATTGTCATATCTAATGGTGAATTACTACACAAGGAAGGAAATATATGGACATGGATAGAGCTAAATCCAACTCCTGCATATCTTACATCAGTTGTGATAGGTAAGTTTGATCAAGAACAGCAAGAATATTCTTATTGTCATGATGATGATAAAAACAGGAGTAGCAGCAGTAACAGTATTCCATTAATATACTATTGGCCAAAAGAAATACCAAAAAAAGATGCGATGTTAACATTTGCAAATACTCCAAATATGATGAGATTCTTTGAAGAATATTTTGGTATGAAATATCCATACAAAAAGTATTCACAAGTTGCAGTAGAAGAATTTGAATTTGGTGGTATGGAAAATACAAGTTGCACTACCTTAACAAAATATCTCCTACATGATGAAATAGCAGCAATTGACTACACAAGAGACATAGATGTTGTTTCCCATGAGCTTGCTCACCAATGGTTTGGTGATTTGGTAACATGTAGAGATTGGTCAAACATATGGCTAAACGAAGGTTTTGCCACGTATTGTGAAACATTGTATTGGGAGAGTATCAAAGGATTTGATGAGTTCTGCTACAAGGTAATGAAATTAGCAGACGAATATCTTGAAGAATCAAGACGCCTTTACAAACGACCACTTGTAACAACAATCTACAAGCATCCTGATGATCTATTTGACTCTCATTCTTATGAAAAAGGAGGTTGCATTTTACATATGTTACGTAATGATATTGGTGACAATAACTTCAGAAGATGTATAAATAATTATCTTAATACATATAAAAATAAGACTAGTGAAACGGACGACCTGCGTAAAATTATTGAAGATGTATCAAGAAAGAGTATGCGTCGATTCTTTGATCAGTGGGTATATAGATCAGGTCATCCTCAACTTGAGATAGAATTTTCTTTAGAAGAAGAAGATTCACGTAGAATAAAAATCAAAATTAGACAGAGACATCAAGAAGATGATGGAAGTAGTAATACTGATCGTGATAACCCTAATTGTTGTAATCTATTTGAGTTCACTCTTGATATAAGAATAGTTTTTTCTACTGCTGCTGCTGCTGACATTGAAATCATTAATAAACTAGAAGCGATTTATATATCTCAAAGAATAACAGAACATTCAATTGAAATTCCAAAAGATGCAAGAATAGAATGGATATCAATAGATCCACAATTTAAAATATTAAAAGAAATCAAGTCTATAAAAATTACAAATGAGACAAATGAATTTCAACTCAAAGAGATGCTCAAAAATCAATTACATAAAGGAAAAACAATAATTGAAAGAATAGAAGCTGCACGAGCACTCAAGAATCAATATTCAGAAGACGTAGTAGATGAACTACACAATGCAGTTATAGCAGATCCTTTTTATGGAGTATCTATAGAAGCTGCAAATACACTCGGATCGTATCATGAAAAAAATAATTATGCTAAGGCCAATAAAGCATACGTGGCACTTTTCTCCTGTCTGAATAAAGAAGAAGAAGAAGAAATATTTTCTAGATTGCATCCTGAAATTAAACAAGCAATAGTTCGAAATATAGGACAATTTGAAAGACAAGAATCAATCAATTTGCTTGAATCACTATTGCATCTACAAAATGAAAGCTATTTTCTTCGAGCAAATGCTGCAACAGCAATTGGAAAAAGTAGTAAGAATAAGATATCATCCCTTGATAATATAAAAAAAGAAAAGATAATATCGCTACTAAAGGAGATTGTAATAATATCTAAATCATTTCGAAATGTTATTGCAAATGGTGCTATTGATGGATTAAAAGAATTCTCAAAAGATAAAGATAAAGATATTGTAGTTGATATTGCAAATTTCCTAATTCAAAACACTAATTCTAATAACGAATACTTCAAAAGATTAGCTGCCACTTCTGCTTTATCCAAATTTCTACGTACAATAAAGGATAATGACGATGAAAAGAATACAAAGCTAGAAGAAATGAATCAAAAAGTATTCAACCATCTTTTGGGATTATTAAAGGATAAGCGACGGAAAGTAAAAATCAATGCATGTAAAGCATTTGCAGACAATGATGCTAAACCAGCTAGACCAGACACTAAGATATTTGAAGCCATAGATGCATTGATATATGTTGCCGAACATGATTTGGACGGATTTATAAGAAGGGAGGCCGAAAGATGTGTAAATATTATGAGAGAATGGATAAAGGAATGGTCAAGTAAACCACCAACTCTAGATATCAAGCTTAGAAAAGAGCAAATATCTTGAAAAAGTATTCCATGCAGATTCAAGACTCTTGTTAATCAAGTTAAGAGCAGCGATGAAAAATATCTTAAAATCAAAAGCTAGTGAAGAAAAAGTCGACAAGATATAGATATTAACAACATTGTATATTCTCTATTGTATAAGTACAGAAAGGAGGAGGACTAATACACTAAATGAGATCAAGCTCTAAATGATGCAACTAATGGACAATTAGGCGAATAACCAAGACAATTGCCATTATCTGGTTCATCGAAATCTGATTCTGATAATATCACAGATTCACTTAGAAGAAGTGCTCATAAAATGTCTCGGGATATTTGACTTAATTCAATATGAAATAACGTATTTCTTGATATGATGATAATTGTAGAAAAAACTATTTATCAACTTTCAATTCTTGTTGTTTCTAGTATCAAAAGAAAAAACAACATAGATTTTATGTTTGTTATATGTTAACCAATGAATGTTATGTCAGTTTTACCAATAAATATGGGGATTTGCAAAGCCTTTATAGCCTCATCTTAGATAATCACAAATATTAAACCCTACAATACAACCTTCTAAATCCACTCTATATCTATGAGAAAATATTTTATTCTGCTACTAATATTATAGTTATAAATAAAATACCGACAAAGACTATTTAAGATGTCAGAACAAACTCCAGGAGCCTATAGATGCGAGCAATGCAATATATTATTTAACTCACAAGAAGAATTCCAAAAACACAATAACACGGTACATGTTGGTACGGCTTGAATTATAATCTTCATACATACTATAGATATCTCTCTTATTTTTGTTAAATCTTCCTATATTTAATACCGCACTCAAATAGATTGGAGTCCTCACCTACATGTCTTATTAGCACCATTGTTGCAATGTGGAACATGTGACGACAATTATATCTTCAAAATATATGATTCTTACCATCCTACTAACCTTCAGTGGGCACATCTATTTTTCCAAATCCATTTGATTCAAGAGAATATATGGTTTTTCTGTCAATAAGTGCATTAGCATACTGTATATGATTTTATAATATTTGCCTCATATGTCCTTTCAGGACATATTGATAAGCTGTTGTCTATAAGCTAGTCTGAACATTAGCGGCAAAATCCAATTAAAATTGTAAAAATAGAAGGTCATTTCACCTATCATCATAAGCATTTGTTATATGGATAACGATTATTGTTAGATATAGATCTCTCAATATGACGTTTCTAAAGATTAAAGAAAGAGTCTATGGTTAGAAAGGGTAAGTATGATCTAGCCATTAATAGTCTAAATGTGTATATAATAAAAATGAAAAAAGAAGAAAATGATAAGACTGTAGGAGAAGTGCAGAATATTAACAACCAGTTCTATTATGCTTTTGAGAATCTGTCAATTGAGATGATGGAAAGGTTATGGAAGCATGTTGATAACGCAGTTTGCATACACCCAGGTTGGGATTTATTTAGTGGTTGGCTGGCAATATGTGAAAGCTGGATAACTATATTCCGCAATACAGACATGATTAGATTTGTGATCACAAACACTAGGGTGAGGATCTTTGATAATATAGCAGTAGTTGTATGCTTAGAAAACATAGAAACTTCAGTTCGTGGACAAGTTGTTAAGCTTGGTGTTGTTGCCACTAACATATTTGAACATAATGAAAACCAATGGTTACTTATCCACCATCATGGCTCATACGTGTCAGACTACATTCCACCTAACATATCTTCTTAATGTTGGAAGAGGATATTCCTGATATCTCTGTTGCAAAATACATAAAGCTATTTTTCACAAATAAGAAATTGCATAATTTGAACTGGGGCTTTGTATATTTCAAAATTGAAGAAGGACAAAATATCTCACTTTATTGGGGTATGTATATAGAGGATGTATTCATGACATAATTGCTGAAATGACCATATATATATACAGACGAGCAATTACAGGCAGGTGGGTATCAGGAGTCAAATAAGAAAATTAATAAAATAAAATAATAAACATTTACCTAGCTGTGATTATAGTTAAACAATAAATAGAGGAGAAGAATTGAAGAAAACTCTAAACTAATATCAGACTTATATTAATTTTAATTGGATAATAAGAAGCCTATCTATCAATCAAAATCAGCAATATATATTTCTGTGGATATAGAATGCTCTGGCCCTATTCCAATAGATTATAGTATGCTCAGTTTAGGTGCGTGTGTAGTGGGAAAGGATGATGATGAGAAGAACTCCACATTTTATATTGAAATACAACCTATATCAGATAATTATATCAAAGAAGCATTAGAAGTATGTGGATTTTCTTTACAAGAACTTAAATCCAAAGGTATGCCGCCCCAACAGGCTATGGAAAGCTTTGCTGACTGGATTGCGAAGGTGTCAGTTGCAAGAAAACCAATATTTTTATCACATCCTGTGACCTTTGATTGGTCATTTGTTAACTATTATTTCTACAAATTTATTGGATGGAATCCTTTTGGAGTATCTGGAATTGATATAAAGTCAGTATGGATTGGAAAGACTAATGCTAAATGGCATGCAATAGGAATAGATGATATCAAGAAAAGTCTTGGCCTTGAGCATATAACACATACTCATAATGCATTAGAAGATGCAAAAGAACAATCAATAATTTTTAAGGAAATGATGATTGAGTTATGATAATACTGAATTGTTTATTGTTTTCTTTTTTATACTTAACTTTGTGATACTCTGACTTTGAATTCGGATTTGGATATTGTTGTAATATCAGAAGAAACATTATGCCCAAAACCATTATGTATGATGATTTAATTTAACAGCTTTTAATTTTCCACATTGAAAAGACATGAAGCTATCTTCTTGTCTCTCTATATATTATCATATAGATGGTTACAGTATATCGCAAGTGTGGAAATTGAAAGGCATTATAATTTATACAAAGGAGAATACTGGAAGTCCTAGCTCAAAGATTGAGAGGCAGAATATTGAATGTCAAAGAATACATGTTAGAACTTCATAGCCAAGTTCACAGTCAACCAAAAATTTCAAGAATATTGCAGATCAGTCCTGATACTGCAAATAGAGTTTCAAGACTGATTAAGAGATAGGTTTCACGCCGCTTGATAAAGGTTCGCTTCATGAAGGTGGTGGTCGTCGGCAGCAACTAGCGGTTCACCGTTATGTAATAGACCAATGACTATTGAGAAAGCAAGCAAACAAACAAACAACTTGCTGACATGGATTAAATCAAATTATCCAATGCTAACATTTGTTTTATGTTTAGTTAGTAATAGTTCCTAATTGTTAAATTCAGGTATTTTGTAGTAATTGCTAGTATTTAATATATGGGCTGTGATGCCTAAACCTTCTAGTTTAATGCGTAATATTTTCGTAATCTGCTCAAATATTCTATATGAACCAATCATTGCTTCAACTTTTTCTTTGTCTGAATTAGCATTAGTTTCTATTATAAGATACTTAGATATTACTCTTAGGATAATCTGAAATGTATTATTATCATTAATCCATTGAAGCATATACTCCCCAGTTTCACTTTCAATCATACCGATCCATCTGAGATTGTTAAACCATTTTCCAATTAATGCATGTACTATTTCATCAGACTTTATATCTATTGGAACATACGTCTGCAGCAGTTGTACGTATCCATTCTTTTTCTTTCCTACCTCCTCTTCTTCTTCACCTTCTTCTAATGTTCCTACTCTTTTTTCCAAATTACTTTTTGTTGATAATGTCATTATTGATTCTCCATTTTTGCTTAACTTGTAACCAAGAGATGATTTCTCAATCAATCCCAGATCTTCTAACCTACTCAAAGCTCTTGTTAGGCTTTGTTGATGGAGGTTCAATTTCCGTAGCAAACCTTTAAATGAATAGTTTGCTCCAGTTTCTTGATTTAGAAATGATAAAATTTTTGTGTCATTGTTATGGAAGTCATTTATAGATAATGAATTTCTGTTATTATCATCAATGTTATTGCCATTTTCTTCTTGTTCTTCATTCTGAATTAAATCTTGTTTTGACTTGCTATTATTAGTAGAAGATATAGTAGCCTCCTCTTTTTTACTCCCAAATTCGCTGTTAATAGTCGCAGCAGTATCAGCAATAGTAGTAGTACTTTCTTCTAATGTGGATTCGACTGTAAACTCTTTTTGTTGTATGATGTTAGTTACTATATATTCGTTAGTATATATAGTAATAAGTGATGATACAGTTAGTAGGTGCGATCTAGGTAAGTTGGCCCAAGAGAACATTAATCTATGGAGTATGAAAGGCATGAAGTGTTGCCCAATTGATAATACATTCAAACTGATTGGCAAAAAATTTACTGTTCTGATAATTCGCAATATGATGAAAAATCAGACTAGGTTTAACCAGTTTATTGATTCTATTGACGGAATAAATCCCAAGATACTTTCTGCAAGATTAAAGGAGATGGAAAAGAGTGGATTAATACAGCGAAAGGTATATGCTGGAACACCAATAAAAATTGAATACTTTCTTACAGAAAAAGGTAGAGCATTGAAATCTATATTGGACCAGATGGCTTCATTTTCTATGCAGTATTGTGCAAAAGATGTGTTTAATGATGCAAAGCCAAGAGTCTTGCAGCAAAATGCTTAATACAATAAACATAGCTTTCATTATCTTCATCAGCTTTTCAAACTTACCAAAGTTTCATCTGCTATAACTGCTTCATCACTTCTGAATTAAAATACGCATATGACCTATTATACGTAAAAGTGAATTTATATACAGAAAAAAAGATGTGATAATAATACAAACAGTGGTTCATGGGGTATGATGTGTAAAAATCCAACTTGCCTGTTTTTTAGACTTTAGGGATGAAGGATGTAGCCATGCAGAATTATTGGAGCAGCTATAGAACAATTATCACAGACAATGGGTAATAAATAAAGGGAGCAAAACTAAACGTTCAATATCTAGTGTTTTAGATCATCACAGTATATGCCCCTTTTTATTCAGAGAGTGATTTCAGAAAATACATGTATAATATATTTCAGTATTAAATGGGCGTGTTCTTATAAACTATGTTGCTGTTTGCTGTTATATGTCTATAATGAACAGTACAAAAACATTAGCAATTGTTGCTATTGCGGTACTAATAGCAGTCGGAGCCGTAGCAACAAGTTCAATTGGTTTAGCATCTGCTCAAGAACAAAAATTCATGGCAGAACTTTCAAGTCAAGAGGAGGTACCTCCTACAGATTCACAAGCAACTGGCAGCGCTGAATTCACGCCAATGGGATCAGATAGTGTAATGTATAATGTTAATGCTACAAACATAGAAGGTGTTACAGCAGGACATATCCATAGTGGTCAACAAGGCGAAAATGGGCCTATAGTCGTTACATTGTTCAAATATGACTCTCCTATGAATGAAGTATCAGAAAGTGGTTCAATTACAGCTGACAAACTTGAAGGACCGATGGCTGGCAAACAATTATCCGACCTAGCAACTGCAATGGGTAATGGAAGCACATATGTCAATATTCATACAGAACAAAATCCTAATGGAGAGATCCGTGGTCAGATATCGGGTGCATCTTAAACAATGACTACTACTGGTGGAGATAGTACTGGCTAATAGCAAAGGGCCAACCAACCATATTTATGAATACATCCACCATTTTTTTACTCTTAAAAGTATTTATCGTAATCTAAAGAAATTATCTTTTCAAAATCAATATCTATACTGAGAAACTATAAAGTTCCGGCTTAGATTGTTGTCTGAGTTACATATATACTTGTAGTATTGTTATCCTCAACTCAGCAAAGGATAAATTAAATACTTGTCAGCATCCCCATTGATATGAAAAATATTTTCATCAAATGTATCGGCAATCGCAGCAATTCTTGGAATAATCGTTCTATTCCTTATCATTTTCATTAAAAAAATGCATTTATATTTTTGATCACTTGCTGTTAATCTATCAATAGCTGAGAACAACAATAATTAATATTGTAGTAGTTGTAACGAATATTGTATTCTAGCCTAGAATTGTTGCTACATGATTTACCAGATCTTCTATTGCATTTGGTTTTCTAATAAAGCATTTTATCTCATCAAGCATTGGAAATGATTTTTTAAACTCTTGACGATAATCATCAAACGCTGTCATAAAGCAAACCTTGACTTTATCATCAACCATCCTTATGTTTTTATATAATTCAAATCCATCCATCTCTGGCATTCTAATGTCTAATATTACTAGGTCATATGCATTTTGTTTAAAATTAGATAATGCTAATAAAGGGTCGTTATAGGCATCAACTTCAAAGTCATTCATTTCTAAAACCACCTTGAAGACTGAGATTATATCTTGTTCATCATCTACAATTAGGATTTTCTTTCGTCTGTTGGAGTTCATATTATTAATATTATCAGTAGTAGTGGTACTAGTAGCAGTACTATTATTATTATCAGCAGACATCTTTGTGCGTGTGATACTATTAGAATGTCTTGACTATATAATTAAGTTTTAGGGAATTTGGTTCATATACATCATCATCCTTTCCAAGAAAGACCTATAATGTGATTATATAGCAATTTCGTTTGTCTTTATGTTTTTATATTGTTCTTCTAGGTCTTAGTGAGTTTATCTTTTTGATATGTTCTGGCGTTTTATAGAAATTTACGCTGATCCAGACGATTCATGTATTATTCTTCTTCTATGGTTACTATTTGTAATTTATATCATGGAGGGGGGATTGTTTGAACTTGTAAATAAATAAAGCTGAAAATATTGATGTGCGGGGAAACACAATAATTATATTCTAATTATTAACTAAATATGGTCGTGTTAACTTAACCCACAAACCTCGTTAGATTAGTCAAATTGATATTGGATTTCACAGTGTAGTGTTATGCATAAAAATGAAAAGAATCATCCATTTGTTTACTACATGTAGCATATTGCATAACCACCCTGATTTGATACAAGGATAGTAATCATCAATCGCTTCAGTTCTATCCTTTAGATATTCTATAGTCCTTTTAATTACTCTTTTCTCATATGAGAAATGCAGCCTATGTTTTAATCCTAAGGAAATACATGCTTTAGGATGATACCATGTTCCACCACCATCACTATAGACAGTAATATGTTTACCATATACTTTGACTAAATATCTTAGGAATATTTCAGAGCAACTATCATATTCCTATGTCTTGAAATGTAAACTCCAAGAATTTGTTTGTGTATTGGTTCTATGGTGGCGATCCATAACCATGCTTCGTCAGCAGAGCCAATCTGTACTACCATGGTTTCATCAATTAGAAAAGCTGACGCTCTCTTTTGCAGCAATAAACATGTTTGGGATTTTAACCTTTGAACCCATTTCCATATAGCAACATAACTTCTTCTTACTTTTTCTTCAAATAATGGTTGGATTGCTTTTGATGATGTATCCCTGAAACTTAAACCCAGAAAATAAAGTATAGGGCATACATTATTATATCTCTCTCTGCGGATGTTTTCTCTCTCACATTCTAAGATGCTCATAGAATATGGGAGAATGTTCGCAGCTAAAGCTTTATCGCTAAGTTAACACGACCCTAAATATATCACATACATATAAATAACCTAGTTAGATATTTTCTTCCCTTTTGTGTTTGTAACTGAATTATACTGCCATTTTATCAGTTAGAATAATATAACAGAAGTAATTCATTAGTATAATCTCGGACTTTTGCAGTATTTTTAACAGATATGCCTTAAATCCTAATCTGAATTGAGAACTTCAAATTAATATGAATATAAGTTATAAATTATATGTTGAGAAGAATATAGATATGTCAAACGATGAACCTTACAGATGCACTGTGTGTGGTAATATGATTTTTAACTCTAGAGAAGAACTGGATAAGCATAATAGAGAGAAGCATGAGACAACAACTCTGTAAGTAAATATCTAAAAATGTATCTATTTATACACCACTTGACAAACAGTAGATTATTATTCGTTGACATCTCACCAATTCAGAGATCTCTAATTGGAAATTATTCCAATGGTGTAACTGTAGTGTTTGTACATCTAAATAGCGCTATTAACTGAATGGCACAAGAAGGATTATTGCAAAAAAGTAAAATTGCTAGCCGCAACACACACATATATTTATATGTATATTATTGTGGCTATATTTTCACTTCAGTAACATTGATTTCCGAACTTGAATAGATTATCCTTCTTGCGTTAATCAGTCTCTATTTCAATATTACTTCTAAAGAGATAAAACTGAATGACTTGTAATGTCTATATCTTCTACTCATATTATTTTTTTAACTTATTTTATTTATATTATAGATATATCATCAGCAATTTCTATTACCTGCAGTTTACTCCTTCGCTTTCAAATTCTTTATCTCTTAATTCTTGTATCATTTACAGGAGAAGCAACTAGTGACGGCGGCAAAAAGAATAGATATGCTAGTTGTTAGTTGAAATAATAGCTATAATAATTTTTTTCAAGCTCTTTATTGCAATAAGAAAATTTTTGGAGATAATTCTAATATAACTAATAGTGTGACAGATTTATGTCATCGCCTTATTTACTCTCTCCCCTTCCCCCTTCCCCTTAAGTATTGCTTTTTCTATATACTAGTTATGTGATGAAAATACATGGAATGAATAGAAAAAGAAATAAAGAATTTTTCAACCCTATATTGTCGAACCATTCAGGACATATATATGGGTACTATAAAGATATTGAATTATACGGAAATGAACCAATAATAATAATGTTTGAAGAGTTAAACAGGAAGAATAAGAAGAAGAAACAATGCCGTCAACAACAACAAATGCCAGAAATAATAAGCAGCAATATCAAAGATAAGAAGAACGGCGAAAATCTTCTAAACATAGCGACTGATGAATATAGATCCTTAATACCTAGAATTTGTCAAGAATCAATAGGTAGAAACTTGTTAATTGGTAATAGTGACACATTCTATGTATACTAGAGCAGCTATTTCAAATCTAAAATTTCCTCTTGAACTTAAGAAAGATCAATTGGATACTGTTGATGCATGGCTTTCAAATGGCTTTAGAGGATCTATTATTTATAGTGTAGGTACTGGGAAAACAGAAATCGCCTTTGAATGTGCAAAGAAAGCTGCTAATGCTACAGCAAAATGCTTCTCCTCTTATTTCAATATTCTCTATCTAGTCCCTCGCATTGTATTAGTTAATCACAACTTAGAAAGACTTCTAAATTATGGTATACCAGAAGAACACATAGGAGTTTACTTTGGTGGACGCAAACAGATACAAGAGATAACAATAAGCACATACAATAGCGTAATCAATAATCTTGATCTTGTACGTACATCTGACATGGTAATATTTGATGAGATGCACTTGATAAGCAATACAGCAAAAACATTTAGCAAAATATTTGATGTGATTGTAGAGGATCATAACAAAGCTATCTTGGGACTAACTGCTGCTATAGACAAAAAAGATTCTATATACAATACTATCATGACTATATTGCCGCCAGTGAAAAAATATACAATAAAAGATGCTGTAGATGAAGACAGATTATCAAGACCCATAATTATTCCATTAAAAGTAAAGCTAAATGATAAAGAACAAAAATTATACGATTGCTGTTCAGTTAAAATCAAAAATATTTCCCATCGTGTTAAGAAATATGATGTCAAATCAATGTCTCTACTATTGACGAGAAGCGGACATGTGGAAGGATTGGTTAAGGCATGGTTTGTAAGTGTCAGAAAAAGAAAGGCTGTATTAAGTTGTGCGACAAACAAGCTATCAGCAGCAGTCGATTTGATAAGAAAGAAACACCCAAATGAAAGAGTTATGGTATTTAGTGATACACTTGATTCGATTAATAAACTGAAGAGTAGGCTTGAATCACAAGGAATAAAGGCAATGGTAATAGATAGCAACATGAATTCTATCAGGAGACAAATGATCCTATCGAAATGGGGTAGGGACTTTTATCCTCTGCTCTCAGTTTATACATTAGAAATAGGCTACGACGTTCCGCAAGTTGGAATAAAGATAATTTTAACATCTACTTCGAACATGAACCAAGCGATACAGCGAATAGGTAGAGTACTAAGAAGATATGATGAAAAAGATACGGCATTAATATATTTAGTTTATGTTTCAGACACAAAGGATGATAATATCTTAGCGGTAATAGAGCAAGTAGAAAAGATGACTGGAAGAAAAGAAGAAGCAATATCTGTCGCTGCAGTAGCAAATGGTGTTAATAGATGTATTATTAAAGCAGACAGTCTTACATAACACTAGTGATAATTATAGATTTAAGAAGAAAATAATATTATTATAATATTATAATAAAGTAAATCTATAAAGTGCATTATATTCTATCATCTATTATTTTTCCGTTAACAAAGAAACATTATGAGAAAGAGAGTAATTGCTTCCAATGCAAAGAATTACTAGACAACAACAATTTACTTGGAAAGATATATCAGGATTAATTGATAATGGTTTCAAAAGCATATTTTGGATAGTGCTCTAACAAATATATTGTTGCAGGTATAATAAAAAAAGAAGGAGAAGATATATTCTTCAACTTGCAGGATATTTACTTAATAGCAATCTATATTATTATGGTAGGGCCTTCCATTTTATTAGCAAAGGAAACAAAAACAAGACTTTCAAACCTGAAAAGCGGATATAAAGCACTCATCTTTTTACCATTAACGGTAAGCGTATTGGTTAGCTATGTCATTTTTGCAATGGAGTTCTTGTCTGATATTCCAATATTAAACTTGTCTTGGCTTGGGTATAATATTGTCATTGGGCCATTTGCCGATCAAGGAGTATTCGGTATTTTGCCATTTATACCCTTGCTTATTTATATGCTAATCCATGTCAATTACTTTGAAGAATTTTATTTTAGAAAGAATGTAAAGCGGGTAGTTATTTGGGCACTATTGCACATTGTTATGGGTGTCGCTGTCTACGTTGTCATTGTATTGCTTCCTCTTGGTTTTTTCTATCGATATATCTTAGACAAATATAGCATAAATCACGCATACACCCTACATTTTGCTACAAATTTAGTTCTTATTGGAATATCAGTTAGTTCATATTTTCTGTTATAAGAAATATGTTGATAATAGCATTACAAAGATAACTGTCTACACATGAAGCCTTACTACTCATGACAATGGTGGTGCAACAAATTATTATTATTATTATTTTGTCTACCCATAATACAATTTTATAATAAAGAAAAATTATATAGGAATATTTGAGAATCTTGTCTTGTACTCTAGTCCTTTTTTTCTTGGATCTCTAATGCGTTCCCGAAGCTTCTATAGAATTTATAACAGTAACACTCTGGCCTTGAGATCCTTTTCAACCTTGTACATCTTCTTTTTATATGTATATTATTATATTCCTAATTGCCGAACTTGCATTAGGTAGGTACACTAACCTAAGACATAGGTATATGTTATATTCGTTTTACTTGGATAAGTTTTGAGCGATGCCAAGGTTTAGTTCTAACTTTTTGATTACACTCTGGACATCGCAGGATTTGTTTAGAAAGTTTCAGTCCACAGGTAGCACAATAATTAAAAAAATTGTAATCGACTCTACTGCGAATTGGTTTTAATAAATTCGAGGTGTAATAGTCAGTATGTCTTGGCATATTTCGTTCCCTAATACTAGACAAGACTTTGATTGTTGATAGTAGTTTTATTTTTCTTTTTGATCTTTTGTAGTGCTGACTCAAAGTGATTCATTGATATTTTCAATTTGGATTTCTGCTGTTCCTTTTCCTTAATATATTCCCTCGTTTTAGCACGTGTCTCTTCTTTGATTTCATTTTCGTTATTTACACTAGTCATCATATGTTCTTTAATTGCAGACATTGCTGCAGCATTTACCATCGCTGCAATATCTGCTCCTGTATAACCATCTGTTAATTCTACTAACTTGTCAATGTTTACCGTATCATGGTCAAGAGGTTTCTTGCTTGTATGAATCTTGAGTATTTCCTTTCTGGATTCCTCGTCTGGTACTGGCACTTCGAGTAAACGATCGAATCTTCCAGGCCTTAACAATGCTTCGTCTATTATATCAGGCCGATTTGTTGCACCTATTACAACAACGCCCTTTAGATCTTCCAGACCGTCCAATTCAGTTAACATCTTACTAATTACCCTTTCGGTAACATGCGAGTCACCTTCAGAACCGCCTCTGCGTGGTGCTACTGCATCTAACTCATCAAAGAATATTACACATGGCGATGCCTGTCTTGCTTTTCTAAATGTTTCTCTGACCGCCTTTTCAGACTCTCCTACCCATTTTGATATCAATTCAGGACCTTTTATACTGATAAAGTTTGCTTCTGAAGTAGCTGCAACAGCTTTTGCTATCATTGTTTTTCCTGTTCCAGGAGGACCATAAAGTAACAGGCCTTTTGGTGGCTTGACGTCTGCCTGATCAAAGAGATCAGCATATTTAAGAGGCCATTCTATTGCCTCCGCTAATTCTGCTTTTACTTCATTCAGTCCTCCAATTTGATCCCAAGTAATGTTTGGCCTCTGTATATGTACTTCACGTAATGCTGAGGGCTGAACATCCTTAAGAGCATCTTCAAAATCCTTATGAGTAATTTTAATTTTATTTAATACCTCCACCGGAATCTTGGTTTGTTCCATATTTATCTCTGGCAGTATCCTTCGTAGAGATCGCATTGCTGCTTCTTTACTTAACGCTTCCAGATCTGCACCTACAAATCCATGAGTAATTTTGGCAAATGATTCTAGATTTACATCTTCCATTAGTGGCATTCCCCTAGTGTGTATTTGTAGAATATCAAATCTGCCTTCTTGATCTGGTATACCGATCTCAATTTCTCTATCAAATCTTCCAGGTCGTCTCAACGCCGGGTCTAAAGCATCCGGTCTATTAGTAGCGCCAATTACTACGAGTTTCCCACGAGATCCTATACCATCCATCAGTGTTAGAAGTTGTGATACTACTCTTTTTTCTACATCTCCTGATACTTGCTCTCTCTTTGGAGCAATAGAATCTATTTCATCAATGAAAATAATACTCGGAGCATTTTCCTGAGCCTGCTTAAATGTTTCTCTCAATCTTTCTTCACTCTCACCGTAGAACTTGCTCATTATTTCAGGTCCACCAATAGCGTAAAAGTCTGCATTTGTTTCATTAGCAACAGCTTTTGCTAGTAAGGTTTTCCCCGTTCCTGGAGGACCATAGAGCAAAACACCTTTTGGTGCTTCTATTCCTATTCTCTCAAATATTTCGGGATGTCTTAATGGAAGTTCAATCATCTCTCTAACCTTTTGTACTTCATTCTTTAGACCCCCAATATCCTCGTAAGTTATTCTAGGAACTCCTTTAGCAGATGCTTTTGGTACTGCTCCGATAATGAACTCTGTGTGACTGTCAATCAAAGATGCTGCATTCAAGGGCGTAGTACTAGTAATTACAAAACCAATTTTTCTTCCCATTATATTGAGGGGAATAGTATCACCTTTCGCAACAACTCGACCTTCAAGCAGCTCTGGCAAATGTTCTTCCAAACCTACAATATTAAGTTCTTCAGTAGGACAAAGAATTACTTGCTCTGCTTTTTTTACATTATTGACTTTGCTAATAGTTACTTTGTCATCGATTCCAACAGAGATGTTGCTACGAGTATATCCATCAATTCTTATTAGCTTCTTATCATAATCAGTTGGTTGACTAGACCAGAGTAAAACATAACTTTTCTTTTTATGACCTGTAATTTCAATTACATCACCTGTTGCTAAATTTAATTCCTCCATAATTTTTGGATCTATTAAAGCTATTCCTCTACCAACAAATTTTGGGTTGGTCTCAGCTACTTTTAGTGTTAAATAATTATCGTTATTTTTCATAATTTTGTTGTCACCTACTTATAAAAAAATAATTGGAGTTTTACTCCACCTTTACTTCCTTACCTTTTAGTTTTGGAGCTTGTTTTAGTTTGATTTTCAGCTCCAATATGCCATTTGAGTATGTTGCCTTTGCAGAGGAATCATCTAACTGAACTTTTACAGGTATGTCAGTGTGATATTTCTTCTCTCCTTGCTCTGCATGTATAGATACAAATTCATCTGCTACATTGACCTTGATGTCTTGCTTTGTTACACCTGGCATCTCTGCTGTAATAATCAATGAATTTTCCTTCTCATTAATAGCGGTATCTACCATCGGTTGTCTTATTCCGCTCTGTTCTACTAGTCCGCGAGCAGCTGGTCGGACATTTCCAAATTCTCTTACCTTTGGTTTGCCATCAGGACCTACTGTTATCTGGTAGCCATAATAATAGGGGAAATTGGCGATAGCAGATGGTTCCATTTCTCGAACTGTTCTGAACATTCTGTTCAGCATTTTTTCTGCTTCTGCAAATTCCTTGTCGATATCTTCTAAAATTCCTCTACTGAATTTCCATGGGTCACTCCACATATTTGATTTCACCTTACAATGTGTAAGCCTTATTACAATATATATATTTTACGTCCAAGAGTAATATTTATTACTGAATAAGATAAATATAACAATATGTATAGGATGACAGCTTCAGTACCCCACGCCATAAGAGAAGTATTATCTTCTAATACTCTCTATCTACAAGCTCTGAAATCGGGTATTGCTAATTATACTGCATTAGCACAAAGAATTAAATCTGATGTAGAGACAATTGTAGGCTCTCAAGTTAATGTAGGTACAATAGTAGTAGCAATCAAAAGATTTGCAGATATATTAGAAAAGGAGAAACAAGATGAAGAAAAGAAACCTATCAATACTCATCCTATGAATGGAGCTAGAATGTCTCTTACAGGCAGTATTATTGACATCGATTTTGACCGAGAGCTTGACGAACTTTCAAATATACTAGATGAGGTATTTGAGAAAGAAAGTGGTTACAATCTTTTTCAGACAAATAAGCAACTTAGATTATTTACAGAAGATATTGACGAAATCCGAAATATTGTCTCTACTGCTTCAAAAAAATTTGATTTTAAATTGAAGGAAGGACTATCAAAGATTACTATTAACTTTCCTTCTTCTACCACTTATAATAATGAACAGACCCCATATAACGATGTACTATCATTAGTATCAGATGTTCTATATAATAATCAGATCCCGCTCTATAATGCGTTTTTTGCACCTAATGAAACAGTGCTTATATTAAAAAATAAAGACGCTGCTAGAGCTTATGAATTATTGAGAGCAAAAATAACAAAACAGTAGGATTTTATCCTTTGTAGATATTATAATGAATGATCATACATATTGTCTATTCTATACAAAGCGACTATAATTTAATACATCTTGCCTACTCCTCATCAAGGTTTATTTTTTCTATGTATATGCTGCAATTTACTGCATATAATGTAAATATAATAGTAGATAACGAGTTGTAAACCTTTTTATCAAATTATTGCTTTTAAAAGTATCTCAGTATCGTTACCTATACAGGATACGATTCCGTTTAAAGGTCTACACCATCCATATCAATGGGGAAATAGTAGAAAGACATTTGACTATATAAAGACAAATGACTAAGCGAAGCTATTATAAAAAAATGTATAATGATATTATTTACTTTAGTATCGGTTCTTTTGAGGTTTTTGCTCTTTTTCTGATTCAAAGTAAGGTCTCATAAGGAATCCGATAATGGCTACAACTGCTGCAAGTATAGATGTAATAATAATTTTGTCTTGTGGCATAGCCAACAATGAACCAACGGTCAGTGGAATACCGGCAGATATTATAACTAGAGGTATCCAAGTATTAATTAAATCTGACATCTTGTTCATATTCAATTAGCGTCTCTTTATTAAATTATTGTTGTTCAAACTTTTGTATAATGTTTTCTATATCTGCTTATCTCTCTAATCAGTTGTAGCAAGAATTGCCACATATTCTAATGCGTTTCAAAAAGTCCTATTGTATCTGTAGTAGTAGTACCCTGACCTTAGAATCTTTTTTAGCTCTAACTTTTCCTTTAGATATGTGATATTATTTTTTTGTAAACTTATTTTACTCGCTCAATATGAGTAAGAAACATATCTCTCTTGGTATCTAAATTGTTTGTAGTCGTCTGAATAGGAGAAGGTAAAAAGCGATAGATTTTCACAGATATAAAAAGGATACCGTATTTAATAATCAAAATTAAAAGTAATTATGAGAAGAGACCTTAAGCTTTCTTAATATTGGAAAGATTGGGTGCAACTAACTCTAACTAATTCCACATGATATATCATTAATTTTTTTATAGCTTTACTATTTTTCTAATTGTATATTTTGATTTCTCTGATTGTTAAATCTATTTGATGACTAAATAATCATTTGAGCGAATTGTAAACCCAATTTCGTATAAGAGGAAATTGTTCTTTAGTGAAATATGTTCTCTTATTTACAAACAAAAAGAGGAAAAAAATTTATTTATTCTATGTTTATCTGCTTACCTTTTTGTTTAGGCGACTCCTTTTTGCTGAAGGTTATTTCAAGTATTCCATTTCTATAAGTAGATTTAGCTGTTTCAAGATCTGTTTCTTCCGGTAACTCAACTACCCGCCTATACTTTCTCTGTGATGTGTCAGTAGTAAATATTTCAACTGAATTATAATAAACGTTTACTTTAATATCCTTCTTATCAATACCTGGCATTTCCACTACAACTTTAACCTCCTTATCAGATGTGACTACATCTGCCAATGGTTCTCTTTCAGCTCTTAGCTCTCTCGTTGCTCCAGGAGCACTAACACCACCAGGACCGCCAAGTGATCTAACATTTCCAAATTCTCTTACTTTTGGCTTACCGTCAGGTCCAATAGTCATTGAATAACCGGCTCTGTTAACTTAAGAACATCATCTCATTTTGAATAAGTTTATTATGAATATCCGCAAACATGGTCAACCAATTTATAACATGATATAATTTGCACCTTTTCTTCTTAGTACAAGGAAAGTAATCATCAAAACTTTCA
>DASQRW010000084.1:0-19270 GCA_035642715.1 Nitrososphaeraceae archaeon
ATGATAGAACATGAAGCTATTCTAGAACCATGCAGAGATCTGCAAAAAAAAGGCTTTGACGTGACATATCTCCCTGTAAGAAATGATGCATCATTAGAACCTTCTGTACTAGAAGATGCTATATCTCAAAAGAAAACTGCTCTAGTGAGTATAATGTTTGCAAATAACGAAGTTGGAACGATTCAGCCGATTAGTCAGCTCGTCAAAATTAGTCATGACAAGGGACGAAATACTATTTTTCATACGGACGCAGTTCAAGCAATTGGCAAGGTCCCAATCAATGTGAAAAGCTTAGGAGTAGATCTTCTTTCTTTATCATCTCATAAAATTAATGGTCCAAAAGGAATAGGGGCATTATATATTCGTGAGGGTCTAAAAATAGACCCTTTAATTCATGGAGGTGGGCAAGAATTTCTAATGAGATCAGGTACTGAGAATGTCCATGGAATAGTGGGGTTTGGAAAAGCATGCGAAATAGCTCATCAAAGAACTATCGAATACCAAAATAAGCTTACGACATTGCGAAATTATCTGATAGATAAAATAATAGATCAGATACCTCATTCACGACTAAATGGTGTACGCGACAATAGAAATCCGGGTAATGCACACTTTACTTTTTTTGGAGTAAACGGCGAAGACTTGATAATAAAATTAGATGAACACGGTATTGCTGCATCCACAGGCTCTGCATGCTCAGTAAAAAGACAAAAACCATCCCATGTATTAAAAGCAATGGGCTTTCCCTATGAAGAGATAACAGGTTCGTTACGCTTAACATTGGGAATTCAAAATACAAAAAGCGAGATTGATCAAACTGTTTCTATTCTGTCAGAGATAGTAAAGGAATTAAGATTGCTTTCACCTTTCAAATCCAGGTATCATTGATAAATACCGAAAGCATTATTATTTGCAATTTCTAATTCTAATAATACATGTCTAATACATCAACAACATTTATTCCGAACAAAGGCGACAAGGCGCCTTATTTTGAATTACCTGACATCAATATGAAAATGTACAAATTGACAGACTTTCAAAAAAGGAAAGTAGTCTTAGTATTTTTTCCCGCTGCCGAGTCCCCAGTTTGTACAGCGGAAATGTGTACTTTTAGAGATTCATTAGGTGAATTAAAGGATTATGGAGCTGAAGTAATAGGAATTTCTATTGATGGACCATTTGCAAATAAGATTTTTTCTAAGAACCATCATCTGAACTTTCCTCTATTAAGTGACTATAATAGAGAAATTATAAAAAAATATGGGATAGTGATGAGAGATCTCGGCACATTAAAGGATTATAATGCAGCAAAACGCTCTGTATTCGTACTTGATGAAAATGGAAATGTTCAATACAGATGGATTTCAGACAATCCATTAATCGAACCCAATTACAATGAAATTAAGGATGAGTTAAAGAAAAAATGAAGCGTGATACTACAAATGTCGTCCGTTTTAATTAATTTGATTAAATTATAGATAATTATCATGCCAATAAGCAAATTATAATTGCAGTCTTTATTCTATTATTGCCACAATGTCATTTCTTGCCACGACGGCGCCCTGCTTTACTTTTATTTCTTTCAAATTGCCATCCTTGTGTGCCTTTACTGCAACCTGCATCTTCATAGACTCTAGGACTACTACTGAATCACCTTTCTTCACAGAGTTCCCAGGTTCTACCAATACACTAACCACTCTGCCTGGTATCTGGCTTGTAAGATTATTTATACCGCCTCCTAACTCTGCGGTTGCTAATGATTTTCCAAGGATTTGAGTAAGTTTCAAGTGTTTTTTAACTGTCATTGGTTGGCCGTCAACGAAGATCTTTGTTTCCATGCTATTTGATTGAATTATCTTGGCATAATGAAAAGTATGATCTAAAATAAATTCATACTCGTCATTTTCCCATTTTAATAAAATTAGATTGTATTCTTCATTTCCGATTCTAATTATAATAGATCCATTACTAAGAGTGCGAACGACCTGGCAGTCTAAGACCTCCGTTAGATCCGCTACTTTAAGCTCCATCAATATCTCCCTGTTACTTTTTTCCAGCTTGAGTTTGCCTGTGCTGCTTCAGTCGAGATAATGCGCCCGCCTTTCTTAGCAAATTGTGAATGCAAAAGGACTGTAGCAACAGCCGCAGAAGAACTTTTCTTTGATCTCTTTTTTGAATCCTCATTCATTTTATCTATTATACCAAATCTTTCGAGGTAATCAGTTGAAAGCTCACCTTTGATGAAATTTTGCTCATCCATTATTGTTTTGAATAATGGAATGGTTGTGTTAATTCCTTCTATTGCGAATTCTGATAGGCTGTTTTTCATCCTGATTCGGGATTCTTCAAAATTGTTGCCCCACGTGATCAATTTAGCAACTAAAGAGTCATAATATCCTGATACATGACAGCCAGGATATAGATATGTATCTACTCTAATACCTGGGCCATTAGGGATATTGCAAGTAGGCACCAGACCAATAGAGGGAGCAAATTCAGAGAAAGGGTCTTCAGCATTAATTCTGCACTCAATCGCACAGCCATGCATTTTTAGTTCTTCTTGCTTGAAAGGTATCTCTTCACCCTGAGCAATTGCAATTTGCAATTTAACGAGGTCGATTCCTGTTACAAGTTCGGTTACAGGATGTTCTACCTGTAATCTAGAGTTGATTTCTATAAAGTAAAAGTTTCCTTGCTGATCACGCAAGAACTCGGCAGTACCCGCATTTAAATAATCTACTGCCGCTGCAGCTCTTACGGCAATTTCTCCTATTCTTTCTCTTGTTTTTTTATCAACAATTGGTGATGGAGACATTTCAATAAGCTTCTGGTGTCTTCTCTGGATAGAACATTCACGTTCGAAAATATGTCTCCCGTTCTTATGGGAATCCATTATCAACTGAAATTCAATATGTCTAATTCTCTCAAGGTATTTTTCAACATAAAGTGCGGACTTTCCAAAAGCAGCTCTTGATTCTGCAGAGGCCATCTCGAATTCCTGTCTTAACTCTTTTTCATTATTGGCAAGGCGAATACCTCTACCTCCTCCTCCAAACGCAGATTTTAAAAGAACAGGATATCCTGCATCATGAGCTATATCTGCCGCGCGGTCAACATCTTCGATTACTCCATCACTACCTGGAACTGTTGGAACTTTCGCTTTTTTCATAATAGACTTACATTTCATTTTATCTCCTGTAACTTCCATTGCATTGCTTTTTGGCCCGATAAATATAATGCCATTTCTTTCACATATCTCTGCAAATTTTTCGTTTTCGGATAGAAAGCCATACCCTGGATGAATTGCATCTGTTCCCACCCTGTTTGCCAATTCAATTAACTTATCGACATTAAGATAACTCTCAGAGGCGGCTGCTGGACCAATATGATAAGCTTCATCTGCTCTTCTAACATGTATTGATCTTGCATCTTCATCTGAATAAATCGCTATTGATTTTATTCCTAACTCTCTACAAGCTCTTATAATTCTAAGAGCAATTTCGCCTCTGTTCGCAATTAAAATGCTAGAAATTTTGGTCCCCAATTTTTGTTCACCATATTATTATAGGTTTATGTTTCCATGTTTCTTCCATGGCCTTGATTCTCTTTTATTGGCTAAAGCCTCAATAGCCCGAATAATCATTGGTCTTGTCTCCATCGGATCTATCACCAAATCAATAATACCCTTCTCTGCTGCTATATACGGATTAGCATACTTTTCTCGATATTCCTTAGCGAGCTTCTTTTTTATAGCTATTGCATCTGCAGATCCCTTCAGATCTCTTCTATGTATGATGGTAATTGCTGCTTCTGGTCCTAGTACTGCTATTTCCGCCGTTGGCCAGGCATAATTAACATCAGCCCTCAAATTTTTGCTTCCCATAGCAATATACGCACCGCCATAAGCTTTGCCTATAATGCAAGTGATTTTTGGAACAGTTGCTTCACAATATGCATAGAGCAACTTGCTCCCATGTCTTATGATACCGTTATGTTCTTGATCCGTTCCAGGAAGATATCCAGGCGTATCGACGAGAGTCACGATCGGGATGTTAAAAGCGTCGCAAAACCGGATGAAGCGTGCAGCTTTGTTTGATGAATTTATGTCAAGTGCTCCTGCCAGGTACATAGGCTGGTTGGCAATCAGACCTACTGACCTTCCTCCAAGTCTTGCAAAACCTACCAATATATTCTCTGCGAAAAGTTCATGAATCTCAAAAAATTCGCCGTTATCAACTAAAGATTTTATTATTTGTGTCATGTCATACTGTTCATATGGATTCTCTGGCAAAATGTTTATGATATTAGGATCGATCCTATTCACATCATCTGTGCTGTCTATTAATGGGGGCTCTTCTGTATTATTTTGTGGAATAAACGATAACAATTTTTTTATTTTATCCATACACTCATACTCATTTTTGGCGATAAAATGTGCTACACCAGATTTTGAGGCGTGGGTTCTAGCACCGCCTAATTCTTCAAATGACACTTCTTGACTCAAGACTTCCTTCACCACCTCAGGTCCAGTAACAAACATCTGGCTAACATTTTCGGTCATAATAACAAAATCTGTCATGGCAGGAGAATAAACTGCCCCGCCGGCACAAGGTCCAATACTTGCAGTAATCTGTGGTATCATACCTGATGCCATTGTATTTCTAAAAAAGACATCGCCATATCCATCAAGACTCATCACACCTTCCTGAATTCGTGCTCCACCAGAGTCTATAATGCCAATAAGGGGTGCCCCAGCCTTTATAGCATGATCCATAATCTTAACAGTTTTCTTCCCTGCCATTTCACCCAATGATCCTCCTAATATTGTAAAATCATATGCATAGAGAAAAACCTGGCGACCATTGATTGTACCAAATCCTGTAATAACGCCATCACCATAGTATTTCGTAGTTTCAGGATCGTCGCTTCTATGAGTTACATATTTATCAATCTCAATAAAGGTACCTTCGTCTAAAAGAAGACTAATTCTTTCTCTTGCAGTAAGTTTACCTTTTGAATGCTGAGATTCTATTTTGTCTTCGCCGCCACCCCCTTCAGCCATTTTTCTCATATTATATAATTTCTTTATTTTCTCCTCATGCATGGCCTTGTATTAATCCCAAGAATTGCCTATATAAATTCATTACAATAAAATTTACTATTTAACATAATGTGCTAAATTTTCTGTTCAATCAAGACAAAAAAATTCAGTTTGGGCATAATTGAGTTTCATAATCTTCCTAATTATGAGAAGTCAAGTGTAGATATACATGCTGTATAAGATATAAAATTGCTGTTATTACTTTCAGATATTGTCATAATACTAACTAAGAAATCATGATATTCGTGTTAGGACAAATCTCTATCTTATTGTAACTTAAGTTCATTAAGTTTCTCACTGCATAAGTAATTATTAGACTTCAATTGTACGGGAAAAACGATTAATAACCTACAACAAATACAGAAAAGGAAATAAGCTATTCTCTAAGTCCAGTTCTTCCACCTCGTGCTCTACGAAAATAGTTCATTCCTAGATTGTAGTTTTCGAAAAGAGATTGCAGGGTCTCAATTTCAGACATAAGTATTTTTTTTTGAACATTCTTAGCATCTGGTTTCTTTTCTAATTCTTCTAACTTTTCTATTTTTTCAGCTAGAAGTGTTCCTACATTTTGTTCGTATTCACTAGACATATGTATTCAAGAGTTTATTATCATTTAAATTTGAACCTTTGCTATTCTATGCATTTATTTAATAAAGATTCCTAGTAATTTTTAATATACTTTGTAATCGTTCAAGCATTTATTGCAGACGCATGCTTGTAAAAACCATCATCTTTTAGAATCCTCTTCAAACCGCAATCAACAAGTTTGGCTGAATTACTATAACTGAACAATCAACTACAGCTTTTCTGTCAAATAAATACCCTTTTGGAGGAACCGAGTCTTGCGGAACCAGGCATTACATATGTTTGAAAACTCTTGAGAATTTTGATCATTAGAGAATTGTCCGGATCGTAATTACTTTCTCCGACATTTACAACTTCTTTGTATTTGACTAACAGTCTTGCTTACTCTTCATGGAATGTTTCACTCATTTCTTCTTTCCCATTATAAGATCCATTTCTTTCGTCAAAGCTTCGCCAGATTTTTCATCAAGGTTTGAAATATTTGAAAATTCTCTTAGGTCTATTTTTTTATCAATTAGTAATTGAAGAAGATATGGAAAATAAATCGATCCAAAGATACTTTTTGTAACATGAGTCTGCTTCGATAGAGACAACAGTAAATTTTTCATGGATTGACCTCTGACAAAAATATGGTTCATTAAAGGCCATATAACACCATACTGGTTGTATTTTATTCCCTTCTGGCGAGTATTGCTAAATAGGCCGTATGCAATCATAACATCGAGATACTTCATAAGCCTCCAATATCGATTTTGGGCCATTCTCCCAACTATTACATCTATCTTTGAAAGTACATTTAAAGCTTCTGCAAGACCTTCTAGATCGATAGGCGAAGAAACGATGCTTGAAAACAGCGCGTTTATCATATCTTTTCGTCTTTCTTCCGCTGACATCCCGAAGCGCGGATCAAGGTAAGCGGCATCTGCTTGGGATAAGAAATTCTCTGCTTCCTCAAACTCACTCATGGAAAAATAACCATTTATGGCTTCAGCAATATCAATTTCAAATGTATCGCTACGAGTTGAATTATACCCGGCGCATTTAGACTGTGCATTGTTCAACATTGAACGAATGTCTCCTTTGCTATTATTCACTACTGAAACTTTGTCATCAAGACTTAGTTGCTTGTTCTCCTCCTTTAGAACATTATCTAGGAATATCATTAACAATCTGGGTGGAATTGAATTTAATTCTATGACTTTGCAGATCTTTGCAAGATCTTTAATCTTTGTATTCTTTGTATTTGCGGCCATGATAACAGGGATCGTTGGCTCTTTCATTATATTTATCAGAGAATCAATTCCACCTGTATCCTCCCTACCAGAGAGACCATCAACCTCGTCCAAGAATAACAGCAGTTTTCTTCCAAATAGTCCCTCATTACGAAACATTGGCAAGATCCGAGTTTCAATACCTATTTTATTCCTATTATCACTGGCGTTCAATTCTATTAAATCATAATTGAACTGCAGTGATAATGTATGTACGAGCGTGGTCTTACCTATGCCAGGTGGACCTATTAGAAGCAACGGCCTACTACCATCTACCCATCCTGAGAGCCATTTTACGGCTGCCAATCGAGCACCTTCATTTCCTACCATTTGCTGGACTTTCATAGGACGGTAGAGTTCAGACCACATCATAATTTGATCAATTGCTAATTCAAAAAAAAGCAATATAAAAACATGCGTATATTGGCTCTAATAACATAAATTGTTAGCCGTATAACGTAAAAATGAATGTCTCCTATAGCAATTTCATGATTGATGTATGCAACATATTAATCAGACTCTTCTGTAGTAGGTTAAGCTTTACCTCTTTATTTAATTCTCAAAGTTATAGATTTACATCCAAATCTTTAGAACCAATTGCAAAAATGATATATATCTCTATTTTGGAAATAATACTAGATAATCTAAACCAGCCGGATAGATTTGTAATAGGAAAATAGAGTCAAGGAGATTTTCGTAGATGAGGGTTTGTTGGAGAAAATAAATGTTCAAGATAACTGGCTATGGGCATTAGCATATATTCCAAGTTCAAATTCACGAATATATTTGACGTTCCATAGACCAAGAGATAAAGAGACCTACTTATGTATGGAGCCTTATCTTCTTACTGGCATTAAAAAAGTCCTTTTGAAAAGAATCAAGCATATCGCCTCTTACTAGTTCACCATACCAATATTGGTTATAATGATTAACTGTCAGAAATAAAAATTCTAAAAATGGTTTGAGTTGAAATTCTAATGGAAGCATATGAACTGCAAGGTCTGCTTCTTTTAGATAAATTTCACTTTTTTTCATTGTTATTTCGAATGCTTTCCTAACATCCTTGCTAATAAGTGAATAGTAGAGAGGCCATGATGGTGTTTTAATAGACCGTTGCTTTAAAGCATCTTGAATCTCATTTCCGCAACCAACACATTCAGCTGCATTTGCCATGCCCAAATGAAATATATCACTCAAAGGAGGACGATTAAATGCCATATTCCTCCCAGCAGTTCCCATTACTGCACGATATTTCTTATAACAGATAATCATATTTTCATAGTTGATAGATTCTGACTTTGTTTTCATCTTATAATCGATATACTGTCCTAGTCTAGCGTCCTTAAAGCCCTCTTCAAATGCTTTTAACACCGAGTCTCCACCTTGGGAAATTTTCTCTCTTGCAATTTCCAGAATATAGGGATTCATAAGTTTATAGTCATCAAGGTATTCGGCGTCCTCATCCTTGTCGATTATTCTATCCATAGGTTCACTAAGATCAATAGCTATAATATGACCATCAATAATTGAATTTTTCAAGTCTTTGGAAATTTCTTCCTTATAGTAGGTAGAAGCACCATCAAACAATGCATTGAAAACTGGGAACGTCATCTTAACGAAATTAGAATTTAAAATCCTCTGTACTCTGTCTGCAAGAATTTCGGGTCTTGATAGTCTTGTTTTAACGTCATTGAGTTTCGTGTCATCTAGAATTAGTTCTGAAGAACCGACTTCACCAGTAAAT
This sequence comes from Nitrososphaeraceae archaeon, assembly GCA_035642715.1. Classification (GTDB taxonomy): domain Archaea; phylum Thermoproteota; class Nitrososphaeria; order Nitrososphaerales; family Nitrososphaeraceae; genus JAJNBK01. The sequence continues at coordinate 8,702 of DASQRW010000084.1, forward strand.
TTTTTCATTGTGGCAGATGGACTAGAATCAGAATTAATCCGCTGATGTAAGGACATTAAGAATCTCTTTGTAAAGTCGCCAAATTCCTTTTCATATTTTTGCTTATATTTTGTAAATTGTTTATAGCCGTTTTCTCGAAGTAAAATTCTTTTTAAGATTTCTTTTCCAGATCTTGTGCTCAGTAGAGCAGCTTTTGTAAAGATATGTTCGTCCTTACCGCTCATATATATTGCTCTCACTCTAGTATCTAATTATTTAACTTTCATACAATACAAATGTAAATGTTATCAAATACTACTGCCAATGCTTTACAAAATACATTGACCATTATAGGATGGGATATCTGAATTTTGTTAAGTTATCATAATTATAACTTTAATAGATTACATTACAAGAGTATGGCAACTTTAATGATTCAGTTCAATGCAGAAAAGACAAAAATTGTCATCGTATACAACCAAAAAATGAAAAAAAATGCAGCGCTAACGAGAAGCCATCGCTATACGTTCCTGCTCATTCTTTTTCTTAACAGCATGACTCGCCATATCATTATTGGCTGCCAAGATTATCTCTTTTGCTAATGCTTCTTCAATAGTCTGTGGATTTGAATATGTTGCTTCCCTTACGCCCTCAGCTATGAAACGCAGTGCAAGATCTACTCTTCGTAGCGGCGCCACATCTACCGAAACATGATATACAACTCCGCCATAGACAATACGCGTTGTATCTTCATTGGGGGACGCATTTTCTATCGCCCTTACCAACAATTCCACTGGATTTTTACCTGTTTCTATGTTGATAACCTCAAGGGCAGTTCTTACTACATTCAATACACGGGCCTTTTTTCCTCCCATTCTACCTGTATTCTTTGCATATTTTTTTCCAAAATGCATCATCTTATTGGATAATCTTTCAATTATATTTACGTCAGATTTCTTTAATCTCTGGTGTTCGTGTCTTCCGAAGGTAATTGGAATCACTGATGCTGGTTTCAATGAGATTACTCTACTTAGACCTATATCTGTTACTTCGATCTTGGTTGTATCCCACTTGTTAAATAACTTGATATTTACTTGTTCTTTGCCGCTCATTTACTATCTTCTCGGTTTTTCCTTCCTACCATAGACAAGTTCCTTCAATGACACACCATTTACTTTAAAAACTTGCCATCTAACACCAGGAATATCACCCATTGCTCCTCCCATTGACCCTCCAATGCCTTCTAATATTACTTCGTCATGTTCGTCGACAAAGTTCAGGGCACCGTCCCGTGGAAGAAAAGCTGTTATTGATTTACCATTTTTGATCAGCTGAACTCTGACACATTTTCTGACCGCCGAGTTGGGTTGTTTTGACTCTATACCTACTTTTTCTAGTACTATGCCTCTCGCCTGCGGCGCGCCCTCTAATGGATTGGCCTTCTTATCTAACATCAACATTCTTCTTTTGTAATATTTGTTTGCCCATCTGCCTCGGTTCCTCTTAGATCTCAGAACACGTCCAGCAAATAGTCCTAACGGAGATTTAGCCATCATATATTCACTTGTTTATCATTATTTAGAGTTTGTTCTCCACTTACTATAAGAACATTGGATATTTGGAAGTATCGCTTTGCAAGTAGCCTCGCCTTTTCAGCATTTCTACCTTCTCTGCCTACAACAACTCCCTTTTTCTTCGCATCTACAATAACGACTGCTTGTTTCGTACCATCCATTCTCTCAATGATCTTAATTTCATTTATCAGTTCTGAATTTAGTATGTTAGAAATAAATTTGCATGGGTCATCGGAATATTCAACTAGCTCAACCTTTTTTGCAACTACATTTTGAAGTTGCTTGATTGTCGATCCTCCCTTTCCGATCGCGAGACCCATATGTCCCTTGTGAACAATAAATATGACACGGTCCATCCTTTCGTCGAAAATACAATCTCGTGCTGTTGCGCTTGTTATGCTCTGAAATAGAGACATTAAACGCAATTCGTCAGAAGTTAATTTAATCTTGTCTGTCATCTTATAGGACCTCTGAAACAGAAAATAATAGTCGAAATTGGAAGCATTAAAGGACACTTCATGCTTCTTAAAGAAGACCAATTTAAGTCTTGATGCTGGCAACTTAATTATCACTTTGAAAAGATTTTCTAATACCTAGTCTTACATATGCCGTTATCTTACTTCTACTCAATGTCCTAATGAATTCTAATAACGCAATGTGGTATACTATTTTTAAGCTGGTGTATTACTAGTATTGTTTGCATTTTCATTGCAAAAGTATTTTCCATTTTCTCAAATGAGATCGAGAATAAGTATGTCTATGAGGTATTGGTTGTTAGATTTTCCTTAGGAGTAGAGATTATTGAAGTAATCTCTTCATTACTACCGCTTTTGATAGAAATAATACTAATTCTAAAAGGCTTATTACATAACTTGCCTAGTTGAACTGAATTACCTTCGAACCGGTAAATTGGAATATTAAAAGAATTAGCCTGTTTCTCTAATTTTAGCCTCTCATCAAGACCAAGCGATGTTGACATAATAACTAGCTTTGAACCTTTCATAGATTGTAATACTTCTTTTGCTCCGCTCTTGTATTTGTTCTCGGTTATTGCATTCTTAACTACTTTCTCTAATGTCTTGACCATTTTCTTCTTTCATCCTCATGTAGAGATCTACCATACCTGTGCCTACAGGTACCGTAGCGCCCACTATAACGTTTTCTGTTACACCACGTAATGTTTCGACTTGCCCTTCTAAGGAAGCTTTCGCTATTGTTGGAACTGTGATTTCGAATGCTGCTCGAGCAAGAACGGAAGTCTTAGTCCCAGCAATACCATGTCTACCAATTTGTTGCAGATATCCCTTCGATGTCATAAGGTCTGCCACTAGCATAATATGTCGTGTGTCAACTTCCAAGCCCTGTTCCTCAAGGGTGTTTGTAATCTCTTTAACAAGAGCTGTTCTGGCAGCCTCGATTCCAAGTGTTTGCCAGACTTCATAGACATTGTTTGTAGTAATTCTAGAGGTATCAACTCCTTCAATTGCTACCACTTTGGAAAGATTGGATCCTGCAGTCTGAATGATCCATTCTTCATCCTGTTTTACAATTGTAACTCTTTCAATGTCAGGCACTCCCTTTACTCGAGTATTGAGCAGCTTGTTCTTTAATGTCAAAAGAGTTTGAGCATCAGGTTGGTCAGAAACGGTGATTTTAATAAATTGCTTCTTCTTATCAACAGTTATTTCGTATTTCTTCTTTGATCCCTTTAGCATCTCCTGTACTTCATCTAACTTACATCCTCTTTCTGAAAGTTTAGATTCAGAGAAATAGAACGAAAGAACGCCGCTGTAATCAGTATCAGTTTTTTCAACTAAATCGCTTACCCTAGTAAATATGATTTCTCTTGCCACATCGAGGGCCTTTTCTCTAGATACTCGATGGGTCTTATCCAAAAAAATGTCCATAGTTGGCGTTACAGGCTTCTTCCGTGCATCTACTAGTTCAATCAATCTAGGGAGCCCTAGTGTAACATTTCGTTCTTTAACTCCAGCAAAGTGAAATGTTCTAAGTGTCATCTGGGTTCCGGGCTCACCAATAGATTGTGCAGTCACAACGCCTACTGCTTCTCCAGGCTCAGACATAGCTCTTTCAATTAAATCAACAGTCTTCTTCAATACCTTCTCAATTCCTTCCTTGCTCAATCTGTTTTCAAACAAAGCGGTTTCAAGGGTATTCCTCAAACGCGGATTAAGGTTTTCTGCGTATTTTGAGACAATATCTTTAATTTCATCTTCTGTAGCCTTTTTACGCTCATCAACAACCGATTCACTTTCTATTAGTCTAGAAATATTTACAGCCTCCCCGTGATCACTTTTTGCTGGATCGATTCCATCTTCGCCGTACAGATACTGTATAATGTTTCCGTGTGGATCTCGAACAGTTTGATCATATTCAATTTTGAGGTGCTCAAGAGCATTAATCAATCTTCTTTGCATGTAACCTGATTGCTGTGTCCTGACAGCAGTGTCGACTAGGCCTTCTCTTCCTCCCATTGCGTGGAAGAAGAATTCTAGCGGACTCAATCCGTCTCTATAGTTTGATTTCACAAAACCCTTGGCATCCGGGCTTGTGTCATTAGTTTTGAAATGAGGCAAAGACCTGTTATGGTATCCTTTATTGATCCTTTTGCCTCTAATAGATTGCTGACCCAAAGCAGCGGTCATTTGGCCGATATTAAGCGTTGAGCCTCTTGCTCCGGTAGAGGCCATAATTACCCCTGAGTTATCATCAGGAAAGGCTCTATCTGCATTTTTGCCTGCTCTGTCCCTTGCTCTTGACAATTCATTTACTACGTATAATTCAAGTGCTTCTTCTGGAGCTAGACCTCTAGTGAGGGGTAATGTACCATCCTTGTACTGTTCTATTAACTCATGAACCTTGGCATATGCTTTCTGAATAACATCGCTAATTTCTTTTCTTGTTTCATCGCTTAGCCAGAGATCAGAATAGCCATAACTAAAACCCCGATGTGTTATGTATGTTTTGAGCATAACAAGTATTGAATCGAGGAACTTTCTAGCAGTATCATTGCCGTAATCTTTAGTTATTCTATGTAGAACGCTATCAGGTTCTTCTGCTCCAATAGAAGCTTTGTCAATAACTCCGCTAATAAGTTCTCCATTTTTTATTACAACATCCTTTCCCTCACGCTTTGCAGATTTGTTCCACTTAGAAGTAATGATAAAATTAAAATCCTTTGGCAAGAAAAGAGAAAAGAGTTGTTTACCAGAATATACTTTTTTTCCATCTTTGCCTATTTTAGGGTCTGGTAGAATCCCACTATATCCGCCAATTAGAGCTAAATTCGCGAATTCTTCTCTGGTAAGAGTTGTATCATCACGAGTTAAGATGAATGCTCCGGTGATAAAGTCTCTTATTCCACCAATAATAGGTCCACCATATCTTGGTGATATTAACTGGTCTTGAACCTTCATCAACAAAGCAGCTTCTGCACGTGCCTCTTCGCTTTGAGGAACATGCAGATTCATCTCATCTCCATCAAAGTCCGCATTATAGGGCGGACAAACCGCCGGGTGTAATCTGAACGTACGATAAGGCAGCACTCTAACGTAGTGAGCCATAATAGACATCCTATGTAATGAAGGTTGTCTATTGAAAATTACTATATCGCCATCAGACAAATGTCTTTCAACCATATAACCTGCTGCTATTGAATCAGAAATCATTTTTCTATCGGTGACATAATCCAACCTAATTTTGACTCCGTCTGGTCGGATAATGTAATTAGCTCCAGGATATATATTGGGACCATTAATTACTAATTTCTTTAATCTATCGAGGTTCCATTGTGACACAGTTTCTGGAATGGTAAGTTTCTTCGCAACGTCTACTGGAACTCCTACGTTTGAAATCTCAAGATTAGGATCAGGAGAAATTACAGTCCTACTTGAAAAATCTACTCTTTTGCCAGAGAGTGAACCTCTGAATCTACCTTCCTTACCCTTCAATCTTTGAGTCAAAGTTTTAAGAGGCCTGCCAGATCTGTGATGAGCCTGAGGTATTCCTGAAACCTCATTATCAAAGTACGTTGTAACATGATATTGCAATAAATCAACCAAATCCTGCACAATAAGTGGAGGTGTTCCAGCTTCTTTACTCTCCTTCAATCTCTGATTTACCCTAATGATGTCTACTAGCTTGTGTGTCAAGTCGTCTTCTGATCTTATTCCAGTTTCAAGAATAATGGAAGGTCTCACCGTTACAGGCGGAACTGCTAATACTTGAAGCACAAACCATTCAGGCCGGGCAGTCCTCGGATCGTATCCCAAGAGAATCAGATCATCATCTGGAATATGTACTAATCTTTCTCTAATAGTAATTGGCAATAGTCTATTCTCACCAACCTCAGTTTTTTCCACAAATATTGTTGGTTTTGTAAAGATCAATTCATACTGTTCTTTTGCACAATGAGGACATATTTTTACCTTTTTCGCCTTTTCGATAATATCATCCTTAACATTCTCTAAGGTTATTACCGCATAGGCAGCCTTACTATCTCTAAGTCCTTTGTATTTAACAAGTTCTTCTGGGTCAAGTTTAATTCTATTACATGATCTGCAGGTAATTAGTAGCAGTTTGTGAATATCATCAACAAATGCAATATGAAGGACTGGTTCTGCTAATTCAATATGGCCAAAGTGGCCAGGACATTTTGCAGATGTATTGCCGCAGGTTGCACATTTTTGTCCTGGTTCAAGTGTTCCTAGACGGTTATCCATCAAGCCACCTTGTACTGGCATTCCATCCTCATCATAGGTCTCTGGCGCTGTGATTTCAGCAACGCTGAACTTACGAACCTCTACAGGAGACCATACGCTGAATTTTATTCCTCCTAAAATTTTTACAGATTCTTCCATTCTCTTACTACCTCACTATTCTGGCCTCTATACCTTCTCTCTTGCGAGCAACCGCGGTGCCACATTCAGGCTCATCATTTCTTGTAATAGCAATTTAAACGCATACGCGATTACAACCGATGAAATTTTTGCTTTCTCACCACATACCCTGCATACATATCTTCTCTGTTTTACATCATAATATGATAAAAGCCCACAGCGTTCACAGACAATAACTTCTGCTTTATCGGATTCCTCCAATAATCTGTCTTTGAGCATCATAGACGCCCCATACGCAATCAGACAATCCCTCTCCATTTCTCCAAACCTAAGACCTCCTCCTCGGGCTCTACCTTCTGTAGGCTGCTTTGTAAGCATCTGTACTTGTCCACGTGCTCTGCTATGGATTTTGTCAGCAACCATGTGATGAAGTTTCTGATAATAAACTACGCCCAGATATACTTCAGCAGGAAACCTCTTTCCTGTTCTACCGTCATACATAAATTCTTTGCCGCTATGCTTGAATCCATACTGTTCTATAATGCCCTTTATATCATCTAATTTCTCGCCTAGGAAGGCGGAGCCATCAACGATTCTTCCTCTAAGAGATGCAGCTTTTCCTCCTAGCGATTCCATAAACTGTCCAACAGTCATTCTTGATGGAAACGCATGGGGATTTATCATGATGTCTGGCACAACCCCATCTTCAGTATATGGTAGATCTTCTTGGCTTACGAGCATTCCCACGACTCCTTTTTGGCCGTGACGTGATGCGAACTTGTCGCCAATTTCTGGTATACGTGTATCTCGTACTCTGATCTTGTACATCTTACCTCCTTCAACAGACTGAGTCATGATTACGCTATCAACGACACCGTTTTCTGATGGCCTCACTCCAACTGAGGTATCTCTACGGTAAGGACCTTTAACCTCAAATTCTTTGTATTCTTCCATAAATCTTGGAGGAGAAGTTCTGCCTATGAGAATGTCTCCACCAGTCACTATAGCCTCATGCATGATTGCTCCATCCTGTTCAAGCAATCTGTATGCCTTTTCCCCTCTGTACCCACGAATATTGGTATCTGATGCTGGAAGCTCAAAGTTGTCTTTCATTCCACCAGGATATTGCTTTGCCTCTGCTTCATATACTCTATAAAAAAATGTTCGGCCCAATCCCCTATCGACTGAAGATTTGTTAAATACAACAGCGTCTTCAATATTATAGCCCTCAAAAGGCAGAACAGCTACAATACAATTCTGTCCTGTTGGTCGGTCATCAAGTCCCAAAAGGTTAATAGCCTTTGTACTTACCATCGGAGTCTGCGGGTACAGCATAAAATGTTGCCTTACATACGTACTAGCATTCATCAATGGAGTAGAAAATCCAAGACTCTGTTTTGCCATTGCACTCTCATAGGTATTCCGTGGCGACTGATTGTGTTCAGGATATGGTATAATTGATGCACCAACTCCAAGAATAGCTGATGGAAATATCTCTAAATGTGTATGTGTATTACCTATTTTCTTTAAATCTATAGCAACATAACAATTTTCTTCTTCATTTGCATCAATCAATTCAATTACGCCCATATACAGAAGGTCTGTCCAGGAAAGAAATTTCTTTGCAATCTTTTCAATTATTTCAATGGTCATCAACGTCTTGCCATCTTTGATAATTGCCATTGGCCTTAAAACACGACCTGCATTACAGCTTATGTAAAAACGTTTAGTAGCATTATTGTTCAAAGATGAGTAAAAATACATTCCAACATGAGGATGTATCTTTCCTGATCTCCTCATAACTTTTAATGTGTTAGATAAATGCTGACCGTCTTCTGCATAACCAATCAATCGTCCATCCACAAATATTCTACTACCTGTACCTCTGAGATTCTCGTTTGCCTCATCAACATTCTGAACACCTAGTTCATATAATTTTTCGATTATTTCTGCCGATGATACACTGACTGAAATTATTGCCGAAAGAGCAAGGTTCTTGACAAGACCGCAATTAGAACCCTCAGGTGTCTCTGCAGGACAAATTCTACCAAAGTGAGTAGCGTGCAAATCTCTTGCTTCAAAGTTCGGTTGACTTCTGCTTAAAGGAGACTGTATCCTACGCAGATGACTAATGGTTGACATATAATTTGTTCTATCAAGAAGTTGTGTAACACCTACCCTCCCTCTGCCCCAATTACCTGTGGCAATTGCATTATTAAGCTTGTCTGATATTATGCCTGGTCTGACTGCCGCAGCCACCGCATTGATACCCCGCTTTTGTCCTGAGCGTTCCAATTGGTACTTCATATCTCGTATCAGGTTTCGGAAAGCAGTTCTGAAGAGATCTGCAAGCATCTGACCAGCAAATTTTATAACCTTATTACCATAATGATCCTTATCGTCCGGATCTATCCACCCTAATTTTAACTCAATTAATTTGCTCGCAGCTTCACCTAAGAATAGAGCTTTTTCATGTCTATTATCAGGATTCTTTCCAAGGTGTGGCAACAAACCCCAATCGAGAAGGGTTTCCGCACGTTTTATCTGGAATTCCTCTAGCATACCAGGAGCAATTCTTTTACTGATGTATATGATAGCATCCCTGCTTGTTATGATTTCTCCCGCTTTCTCAAAAGATGGTTCTAATTCGTCTTGAATAGTTTCATTTAAAGACACTGCGTTCGCAATATCCTTATCGGACTCTAATCCCAGTGCTCTAACAAGAGTGATCAATGGAATATCAACAGGAGAACCTGGTATCTTTGCTACTATCGAACCATCTGGTCGCATAATCAGTTCGAGTTTCGCCCTATATCCCACGATAGAAGAATATACTTTGGCTTTGTAAAGCAGGGCACCAGATGTTTCTTCAGCATCAACTATGATCTTATTGTAAGAGAGGTCTTCAAGACCAACAATAACCCGTTCTGAGCCGTTGATTACAAAATAGCCACCAGGATCCTTTGGATCTTCTCCAAGTTCAATTAATTTAGACTCTGGCAAATTATGTAAAATGCATGCATTTGACTTTACCATAACAGGCATATCACCAATATGGATAAATCTAGATTCCAGTATCTTACCGTCCTCCACTATACTACATTCCAGCATAACAGGAGAGGCGTATGTAAGGTTCCTAAGACGTGCTTCCATTGGTGCGACATGAGTTATAGAACCATCTAGCTCCATAATTCTCGGTTGTTGAAGTTTTATTTTCCCTAGCTTAATCTTATATGGATATTCAGTAGTCTCTACTTCAATTTCACTAACTTCATCGATAATGCTCTGAAGTCCTCGCTCCATAAATTCATTATAAGAATTTAAGTGTTGTCGTGCGACACCTTCTCTCCTTAGAATATCATTAATTATAGACCACATATCGCTCGATGACTCCATCATAATGTGTTCAACCTTCTACTACATAGCGGTAATATACACTTTCACCCGCAGTCGGGCTCTTTCTGGTAATCTTGATAATATCACCTGGGCGTACATCAAGGTCTTCTAGACCCTTGTCACTTAACATAATATAAGGAAGTTGACTTGGTTTTGTGTTATATTTTTTCAAAACTTCTTGTGCTTCATTTTTGGACAGAATCTCATGTCTGGGTTGAAAAATATGATTAGTGATTTTCATAATCTTTTTTTCAGATGACAATTAGAATAAAATACCTCCTCTTCTTCACTTTGTTATCAAACATCTTTTGCTCTATGCAAAACATCTCGTGTTCCAATCTAAACTGTAAGGTATATAAGTATACGTGTCCTTTTATGCAACATATATCAAAAAAGTTATTTCACGCATTTTTCATCAAACTATTAATGCGAAACTAAAGCATACAATTAACGTTGAGATAGGCACCCGACAAATAGTAACAGAAATATAACAGAATAGAAGCGCTTAATAATATATGTTTTATGGAACATGCACGTTGGTTGCAATGCTATTATCCTCATTTGCAATTATTAATTCAAACTCAATAGAGATAGCATTTGCACAAAATATCTCAGGTGTTAATACATTCAATCTAACAATAGATGATCAAAAATATCCTCTCATGTATAATATTACAGGTGGAGAAGTCAGCAGTATAATTGCAGACCGAGCTCAATCAACATTGTTGATAAATATCGCTTCACGTGAGGATGGAACATTA
>DASQRW010000085.1:0-8811 GCA_035642715.1 Nitrososphaeraceae archaeon
ATTATAAATATATTACTTGATACTCAGTATTTAATAAGATAAAAAAAATAAATTTTGGTATTGTCAATGTATTATTTCAGTTCATATTTGCTACGGAAATATTATAAAATGGTTCTACTATCTTTTTGGCTTCATTTTTACAAGAGATGAATTCTTTGTATGTCTCATTGAAAACTCTTTCTATATGTTGCCTACGTTCGTTTTCAGCCTCGAGCAAAACTTGATTCTTATCTAAATATGTAGGCCATACAAAACAATCTTATTAGTTCTAAAAAATATTGTTATGTAAACTCATAGGTTCTAAGGCGATGGTGAAGATAACGACAAAATCATATCTTTTGTATGGGGCCGCACTAGGTGCTTTAATTATCATTTTACTTACCCTTATTTTGAATTCTAGTGATAATTCATTATTCTTGTTTAACCAGAATAATAATAATAATAAACAACAACAACCTAATGAACAAGAAGGAGAAGACAACGATTATTATCTCAGAGGAGCAGTCAATAGCACCTCAGGAGAAGGAAAGCAGGTACTTGAAAAATATGAAAAACATCTCTGTGGTGAATCTTCTGAAAAAAATACAGAATTCATTCAAGAATACTCTATACCAATAATAGCCTGTTCACAGCCTGTGGGTATAGTAGTAGAGGATAATAACGATAAAATATGGATTGCCGCAACTTGGGTAGGCTATCTTGTCGTTTTTGATCCTGATTTGAAACGTTTTGTAGATTTTATTGAAATTCCTAACTGGAGGACAAAAGGCATTTTTGGTTCAATGGTTTGGGGAATGGAATTTGATAAAAAAGGCAACTTGTGGTTTACAGATCAGGTAAACAATGCAATCTGGAGATACTTTACAGCTGAGAAAAGGTTTGAGATGTACAAGGTTCCAACTAAAAGTAGTTATCCTGGACAAGTCTCCTTTGATTCTCAAGGTAAAGTATGGTTCTCTGAAATATTTGGCAAAAAGATAGGTGTTATAAATCCTGATGAAGCAGTACATAACACCACTAGAGGCATAACAGAATATGAATTAGACTTGGGAGAAGAACAAAACGTTGAGAGTATAGGGCCAACTACTGTTAGTAGCAATGGCAGTAGTAATAGTAATAATGATAATAACAATAATACTGTTTGGTTTACAGCCGTAGATTTTCCAGAAGGAGGAAAGATTGTTAGATTTGATATGAATAAAGAGAAGTTTGAAATATTTGATTTACCCATTGGGTCTGGAGTTCCAATAGGTATTGCTGAAGATGATAAAGGAAGACTTTGGATAAACAACCATGCCACAAATCTGTTTTTTATGTTTGATCCTTTGACTGAAGAGGTAGTTCAATACTCTACATCACTTCCAACCTCTAGAAACAGTACCACTACTCTTCCATACTGGAACGCCTTCAGAGATGGCAAAGTATGGTTTAATGAGCATGAGGGTAATGCCATGGCTTACTTTGATATCACAAATTCAACATTAGTTGAATATCAGATACCTACTAGATCAGAGATTTGGGGCAATACTTCTAATGCTCTCAAGTTTGCACTAGATGGTAAAGGTTCTGCATGGTTTACAGAATGGACTGAAAATAAGATTGGTGTGCTTGATTCAAAAAAATTAGATGACATTCCAATTTGGCTATCTGTTTCAAAGAATAGTATCATCTTAGATCGCAAAAATCCAGCTGGCAAACAAGAAGAATCATTGCAGATTTTTGTCTATCCAAACAGAAGCAATCTAGAAGAGCCTGTGAAGATGACAGTTGCAGGGTCTATATCATCTTTAGGGAGATTATGGAATATGACTGGTCAATTTAGCAAAGATGTGTTCTACTTTCCTAAAGAAGGTATGGAGCCTTATATGGTTACTCTCAAAGTCAAGCCAACACAAGACTTAGTGCCAGGAAACTATACTCTTACTGTTGGAGCAAGATATGAAAGTATTACTTATTCTAAAATAGTGAGCCTTGTAGTAAAGTAAAACGACACAGAATAAGAATACATTGGTTATACCAGTTTAACAACATATCAAGAGTTTTTGAAAGACTATCAGTAGAATACTTCTACTATTAATCATATGCGAATTATTATTATAACAAAATCTTCTCTTTGACTTCTATTCACATCTTTCAACAGCAATAATAATAATCATCAAGCAAACTTCGATGTGGTCCTTTTTATAATTTTTATAAAATAAATATCCTCCAAGTCCAACTACTCCTGCACCTGCAATAATAAAGATATATGGTATTGTATTAATTCCTCCTTCTATATACTGTTCTTTATCATGACTAATCTAATAATTATCATTAACTATCCGTGATTATTTAATAAGGAGAGATAGAAGTATTCAATAGTATTTAAAACCAAAAGCAAGCCATAGAATATATATCATTAAATACAGCAAGAAGAAAATCAAAAACTGACAGTATGATTTGGTTTCTATGTATACGTCATTATCTTTTTTTATTTTGTATATTCATTGCAGCTGTTTTTTTCTTTCTTTCTGATAATACTAGTCTTATTATCCACCAAGAAAGAAATCCTCTTCTTGTATATGCCCATATATTTTCAGATACAGAAAATGCTATTACAAAGAATATCGACAAATATCAGGTAGTATTTCTTCCCTTTCCTAGTGTCCCATTGTCCAATGATAATTCTACCAAACTAAATTTCAGTCTTTTGGAAAATAATACAGATGTTTATAATGTATTTGTATCCCTAATTATAAAGGATAAAAACTCTGGAAATGTAGTTGAACAAATTCCCTACAAATTCTATGAATTTGGAGATATCACCCTTCCCTACATATTTCAAAATGTTAGTGATTACATAATAACATTTCAAGCTAGAATAAATGGAGATCCAAAATATGAAGTCAACCCACTAAAAGCTAACTTTGATATTTCAGTAGTAAATCCTAGCGAGATCTCCTTTACTGTATGGATATTATCCCTTATTCCTATCCTAGCTGTTATACCGGGAATACTCATATACATATTCTTTAACAAGAAAAAATGGAATAATGAGAGTACTGATGTTACATTTAGCAGTAAAAGAAGTTTTAACGTTAACAGGTATTTGTGATTTCATGGACAGGCCTGGTCTTATAGCGGATATACTATCTCCCTATATCATTTGGTCTTATTGGGAGAGTATTTTCTGACCATCTCTAAAAAACTCTCCATAATAGGTGTATTCACTAGCTGTTAAAAAGCAAACCTTGACCTTATTGTCTTTCTTCTTTATTTCTCTATAAAATTCAAAGCCATCATCTATTTTTGGCATTTTAATATCTAAGAGGGTAAGGTCATAGAATTTAGGTTTAAAACTAGACAATGCTAGTTGAGGACTATCAAATGTATCAATTTCAAATCCTTCATCTTCTAGTGCAAGCTTTATAGTGAAATTAACATCAGGCTCATCATCTACAACTAGAATTCGTTGTTTCGTAAAGGGCATGTTGATCTCTATGTATATATGTAAATTCTTAATTCAGCGTCGCTACTACTGTGATAGAAAGAAGAAGATTCTTTTCTCTTCCTCTTCCTCCTCCTTATACTCGTGTATCCATTCACATAGACTGAACGACACAACTTAGAGAGAGAATCTGTCTCGGTTTAAACTTTATTAATTCCTCATCGAATCAGTAATTAATGGATTATCAAAAACTGCAGGCAGATATTATGAATATTGACCCAAAGATTCGATTAGTCACTTTATGTGACATCAATGGCAAAGTAATGTTCTCTGATCACCGCCAAGGTGTAAAGAATTTGCTCAGTCCAGAGGAAAGCAAAGAATCACTTGAACTGGCTGTTAATTCATGGAAAATACGCAGCAAACTTGCACCAAAGATTGGAAAAGGAAAATACGTGTTGGCGGAATATGAAAAGATTAAACGTATCACTATGCCACTAGGCGACAACCATCTTCTCTACGTAACCACAGAACCGGAAGCTGATCATTCAAATATAATCAATAGAATCCATAGCTTAGAGGCCGAGTTAAAGTAATAAGTGTTTACGGCAATCAGAGATTTTCTAAAGTAGAAATAATAAAATAAAATAAAGTTATGGAATCATAAATTTTTTTCTTTCTTCTATACTTTTGGTAGTGATATGCTAAATCTTTTGTGCAGTTAGCATTATGCATTTTCACGTGAAAATAATTAAGGTTAATTACAACATCATCACCAAAACTACTATTACCAAAGTTCAAAACAGCTTATTCTGATATTGAAGATAGACGAAAAGATGAATACTTTTGATATTGAAAAGATAGATTCTTCCATTAGTCTTTCAATTGCAGACTGTTTATGTATTGTTGGTGGGAGAAAATATGCAAGTGCAATTCTTATGAGATTGTGCGTCCGCGCTTCATTATTAATGATGCCAAAGAAAGAACAACAAGTAGATCATTAGAATACCTGCAAAAAAAGGTCATATTTATTGATGCAGGTGGAGGAAAGAGTTCAGACATTTATCAATGTGTAAATCTTGCACGACAGTACTATGGAATGGACATTAAGAAGGTTTTGCAGAGTACAGTCGTAACCAGAGCATTTACAATCTATCAGTTAGCAGACTAACTAATCTATAAGTTACCAAGAATTATTCAGCAATTTAATGCGAATGTGATATTAGTAGTGATCTCTGATCTGCTTGATTTGTTCATCCAGATCCTTCCATCGACCAAGACGAAACAATATCTTTAATAAAAGAAAATCACAAATTCGATTAAAAAACTCGACAATATCTTAGTTGCGGTATCTTTTCAGCCGTTACAGCAACAACAACAGCAGCATGATAACAAATTAAATGCTAATGATAGACAATGTTTGTATTTTTGTTTTATCTTTTGTCTGTCTGTCTATAATTACAGCACGACGTGTGTTGATTACGATGTTACGAACTAACGCAGTAGAAGAGTGTTGGAGACAGGGAAAAGATGATTTACTCGTATCAAGATACTATCCCAGATTTCTCCATTTAAGGAATGTTATAACAAAGTACTACAGAACAAAACGTTTCCATCCAGATATTACCAAATATCTGTTGAGGAATGTGAGTTAGTAAATTAATGTTAGGAAGTATAGCATATGTCTTACTATGAGAAGTTAACAAAGCCAACTATAAATAATTCTTTTATATATATTTAGTATGTGGAAGATAATTATATCCCAACCACAGTCCCTGCACTCCTTTCTTCACCCGTAGGTGTTGTTCTAAAACTCGATGTAATTATCCTTGAAAGTGACGCGACTGTTGATGAAGCAACCAAGCTAATGAAGGAGAGAAACTCTAGAAGTGTCCTTGCTTCTAATAAAGGTGAGGTTGTAGGCATAGTAAGTAAAACAGATATACTTTTCAAAGTAAGTTCTCAAAATAGAAATCCGACAAAAGTCAGAATTCGTGAAATTATGACATCCCCTGTACTTGCTGTTGGCCCTAACACAACTGTTAAAGAAGCACTTTCTATCATGGATAAGCGCAATGTAAGACAATTAATGGTTCATGCGTATGCCGCAGTTTTAGGAATGGTTACAAGAGAAGATATACTTCAACAGATAGAGACAATATCAGTTTCTTCACACGATACTGCACTTAATGGAACACCTGTTTGCATTATTGATACTAAGTCCATATCTTATATCAAAGATACTAGCAAAGCAAACTTCAAGTGTCCGTATTGTGAATCTCCTTTTGACACAAAAGAAGGCTTCTCAAAACATATGGATAGACTTCATCATGAAGGAGGAGTAGGCGTGCTTGAAGGTGACGTACGACAAATGTTTGATAAATAGGTACATCGCTCTGTTCATTTCAGAAACATTATTAATAATCATTTTTTATGCATATTCGTAAACAGGTTTAACTAATTTTTAACATGTTCTAGTTTGCATCCCATCTCTTTTCTACATGGAAAGTAGTAATCAAAACATTCGGTTCTATCCTTAATGTATTGGATTGTTCGCTCAATGATATTTTTCTCATATATTGAGTGGATGTGATATTCTGTATCCAAAAATATACAAGATTGAGGATACCATGTTCTACCATCTGTTGAAAGATGATGTCTTCCCCATATTTTTAACTAAATCCTTGAGAAATCTTTCAGCAGCAACAAGGATTGTTGTTTCAATCATATCACAGGCGCACCAGAGAAAGAATGAATAGAAAGGACAATGTTTGATTATGAGAAATTATTTTATTAATTCTTAAAAATCTAACCATCTTTACTAGATAGATAATACAAAAAATCTAATTGTTATTATCTGTATGTCTCTTTCTGGGAGTTAAAAAACTTTCAGCATGTGACTGTGACCATATGACAGAGTTAGTCACACGCTAAAAACAAATCTACCCCGGAAAGACACTGAAAAAATATATTTTTTTATGACTAACATTCTGTTTGAGAGGAAAGAAAACAGGAAAAATAACAACAAATAAAGTTATTTTAATTTTAAGTCAAACACATTTGCTAACTGTCATTATTAGTTATAATGCGTGCTTTTTAACTTGTAATAATAAGAATGGCTGCTGATACCATTGGAGCAATAGACATTCTCAGAGTAATTGCAATAACAGCTTTTGCTGGTGGAACAACATTTCTTGGTATTTATATTTCAAAGCGTACAAACTTCGCAGAGGACCATGTACTAGCACTTACAGCGTTTGGCGCAGGTATTCTCATATCAGCAGCAATTTTTTCTATGGTAATAGAAGCAGAGAAAAGTATTGGTATTATGGCAACATTGTTTGCGTTTATAGGGGGAGCCATAGTATTTACAATTGCAGACATTATAGCAGAAAAGAAAGGTGGAGGAGCTGGTATTCTTCTTGGTATTGGATTAGATTCAATTCCTGAATCTTTAGCTATTGGTGCTGCTATTGCTTCTGGTCCTTATCTTGCTTTGTCTCTTCTAATAGGTATACAAAATGTTTCTGAAGGTATTGCTTCATATAGAGAAATGATGACAGGTAAAACTGCATTTAGTGACAATCCAAAGAAAGCATTTGCTGCTACAGGTGTAATTTCGATAATTCCTGTAATCTTAGGATTAGTAGGTCTTTTTTACCTAACAGGAATGAAAGAAGTTATTGCATATATACTTGCATTGTCGGCTGGTGGTATTTTCTATATGCTGCATTATGACATGATACCAAAGGCACATAGAGAAAGAAAATGGCTGCCAACGTTTGGTGCTGTTTTAGGATTTATAATTGGATTTGCTATAGTTAGAACAGTTGGTGGACAGTAGTAGTAGTAATCCTTTGCAAAGGAGAGGAAAAGAAGACAATGATTGATACAACAACAACAACAATTTAACAATATTAGAGGTTACTTCCTCCGACTGCTTTGAAGATGAATTTGTTAAAGTCTCACAGTCTAAGAACCCCACATGACACTTCGACGCAAACATCTGTTACTTTAATTTGATCGCCACTATTTCCTTCAACACCCTAGAATTTCAAGAATGGTTCTAGTCCACTAGTTGGGCTGATATCGGCAAGTGATGCTGATGCTATTACCTCTAAGAGGAATGCTATAACAAGGATTATCTTTCTGTTAATATTCAAAATCCTATGTATAATAGTCTATTATGATATTTATATCTAAATCTATTAATAATAAATTCTTCATTTGATTCTTCATTACATACATCTTAAAGGTGCACAAATCTTAGTACTTTTCGAAGTGTTACTATAAAGAGGAATGTAGATGGTAATAAGGAAATATTTTGATATCATAGATGAAAGTAATAGTATCAGAAACGTTCCCTTTTTAATCATGATCAGTTATAGTATAAGAAATATATTTGCAAATTACAGAAGACAGAAAAAACCGGGTAATTGACCTATATTTTAGCCAGCACAAGACTTACGCCGAAATTGCACAAATAGAAAGAATCTCACCCCGTGATATACATATTATCATAAAAGAAGAACAAGCCAGACGGCAGAAGTATAAAGACCAACAACAACAAGAAGAAGAGCTAGCGGCTAAGCCAAAGACATATGTGTTGACTATATTTGACTTGTAGGTATGTTGAATGGATGTCATTATTCCTCTGAGGGTTGCATGCTGCAAGACATTTCAAAGAAACTGATCATCCTAAGCTAAAGCCCATTGAAAGCATATTTATATCTTATTTATATCTTAGAGAAAAAGATATTCTTGTTTTTCTTCTTCTTCTTCATTTGTTGCTGGTAGAGATTCTTCTTTTTTATCCTAATCTTCGTCACTATCTTCTTCTTCCTCTTCTACTGCTTCAATATTCTCCTTACCTTCTTCTTCTTCTATGTCTTCTACTGCACCAGTTGTTGAAACTACATCCGCAGCTGGAAGAATCCTATATATTGCTCCATGACCAAGAGAAACAACATACAGATAACCATCAGGACCTACTTCTAGGTCAGTAATTCCACCAAACCCTTCAGCAAATACAACATCTTCTATACCAGTATCCCTAGTTTCAGCGACTTTGTCTGCAAGAGGTCCTTCAAGGACTAATTCTGTTCTATCTTGGTTTAAGTCAAAATGATAAATTCTTCCAGTAACAACATCTGATACAAACAAATCATTTACATACTCTGCTCCCAACTTATCCGAATTAAGAAACTTTACTGCAGTAGGTCCTAAAGTAACAGTCCATTCATATTCAGGATCACTATATTCTCCTTTTCCATCAAAGCTGACTAAACCATCCTCTTCTTCTGGATCAAAGTCATCAGCGTTAGAAGACATACCTGTAATTTCTAACCATCCACTGTTAAATCCAGGTTCTACCAAATTGATCT
>DASQRW010000086.1:0-3475 GCA_035642715.1 Nitrososphaeraceae archaeon
GGTTATCGGCATGGAGCAGGTGAGAACCTTTTAGAATTTCCTGGTGGATTTATAGAGGAAAATGAAGAGCCCTCACAGGCAGCAAAAAGAGAGTTGTTTGAAGAAATTGCAATTAGAATATCTTCCAAAACGACTCAACGAATTAGTCAAACGCAAATTGATGCTTGAGCCAAATGTGTTATACTTGAAAATAGGATAAGCGTTCATTACCAAAAGCTTTCTCTTATCGACGAGTTAACATCTATGGGATTAGGACTTAACTATCTATGGCTTTTATGTAATACAATTAGAGAAATTGCAGCATATTCATATCGTTTCTTAGTCTTTTAAATCGCTCTTCAATAGCTGGTAAGTTATTGTTAGTAATTGCAAGAGCATCGACAACTTGCTCGACACTCATACCTTTGGATCTAGATAATCTATATAATTTTAGAAAAGGTTCAATATCACCTCTGAGCTCTTCATAAACCATACTCAGATTGTGTAGTTGTTTTAGCTTCCAATACTCTTTGTAGAATTTAGTTGCCTCTGACTCTCAGGTTTAATGCAATCGCTACTTCTAATGGAGTCTTTCTATCAGAAAAGAGTTTGTAGGCTTGACTAGATACAGATAGCTGTTGTATTTCTTCATGTTGTTCTTTCAATCCTTCCCCCTTCTCTTCAACTGCCTTATTCAAAATAACTCCTATATCTCTAAATGACATCCTAACCTCTTTTGCTATCTCACGTATGGTTTTACCTTGATTGTAAAGATCTAGTACAAGTCTTTCTCTTTCCTGTTTTGTTAATATCGTCATTTATTTTGTATCTTCAAGAGATATAGTATAATGGAAGCTTAAAGCTGTTACCTTTTGTTATCATTTGATACCAATTTTGTTACCATTGCTATCTCTTCGTTACCTCTGCTATCAACTGTTTCCGTCTGTTATTACTGTACGGTATTTAAATTCAGAGTATTGATAGTAATCCTGTCCTATATATGTACTAAACATTGATGATGAACTTCTTTTGAAATTAGCTTTCGGCATAATACACATTATTAGTTTTCTTCTTACATGTACATTCTTTTGTACCTACAAAATTACATTATCCACTGACTCTACCAATATGATGTTTTAATTTCAAGAAGTTAATCACCTTTGAACTCTGAAAATATGCTGTCTCATAAACCATTTGTCGTCCTTTAGACAAAGTTTTCATATGCAAGAATATCAAAATGTCCTAACAGTAAATGTCACTCGAAATTTCATTTTGTTATTGTCGCTGGTATAATTACATAATAGATGTCGGAGTAAAAGAAGTATGTATAATATCCCCGGAATCACCGGTATCACCGGATTGTTAACTTTGAGCGTGAATTTATCCAATCTTAGCCGGTGATATATGACTTGTTGGAATATAATATCCCCGGTGATATCACCGGTAGAATTGAACCTAAATTGAACTCAATTTCAGATGTTCCGGGGATCCGGGGATACCGGCGATACTTTACCTATCTTCACGGATTTGCTCTAAATGATATATCAGTAAAATCACCATATCAATAAGTGATGACATAGTCTAAGATTATTTGGTAGATGTTGATAATAACAGATTTAGTTTCATCAATATATGGAATTTTCAATTAGAATTAGAGATTATATGAAAGATAGAAGGACTCAAGGGGTTAAGTCCCTGCATGTAGAGGGATTCAATGGTTCTTGTTAATTAATATTTCAATCACACATTAGTGGTTGATGACGTAGACGGAGATGAAGAAAAATATTAGAACAAGCACAACAAGACCAATACTGATTTTTTATCTACTACTAACGATAACGTCGCTCTGACTCTTTGATAGGATAATCATTTGCACTCATATCACGTATGCGCATCAAACCGCTATCATCAAACTCCCAATGCTCGTTACCATGAGTACGCATCCATTGAACCGGATTATGAGCATCTCTCCATTCATATTCAAAGCGCACAGAAATACGGTTTCCGGTGTAACACCAAAGCTCTTTCATCAGATGATAATCAAGCTCCTTAGCCCATTTTCGTCGTAGAAAATCAATTATAGCTTTCCTACCTGTGAAAAACTCCGTACGATTTCGCCATTTAGAATCAGGAGTGTATGCTTGAGCCACTAGTTCTGGATTGCAGGTATTCCAAGCATTTTCAGCAGCTTTAACTTTCAACTGAGATTTCTCCTCATCAAATGGAGGTTTAATATCAGTTGGTTTAATACTATTAGCCATATGACCTGTTTTGAAAGC
Source organism: Nitrososphaeraceae archaeon (assembly GCA_035642715.1). Classification (GTDB taxonomy): domain Archaea; phylum Thermoproteota; class Nitrososphaeria; order Nitrososphaerales; family Nitrososphaeraceae; genus JAJNBK01. The sequence continues at coordinate 2,259 of DASQRW010000086.1, forward strand.
TAGTTAGCCATATTATTATTCTATTGTATTCTTTATTAGTAACCTGTAAACTCCTCGACTTTTATTCTGTCTTTTGGAATCTTAAGATCATTTTGAATTATGTCTTGCATTGCTTTTATCATACCCGGAGGACCACATGTATAAAATATTGAATTCCTTATTTCATCATCTGTTAAATATTTGGTTAACATAGCTTTATCTATTCGTCCTCTTTCTCCTGTCCATTGTTGCCTAGTAGGAGAAGAGGAGATGGTATCATGAACTCCTTGTTTTTCTTCTTCTTCCTCTGTAATGGTATAAACAATTTTCAAATTTCTGTTTATATTTACATATTCGTCAAATTCCTTTTTAAACAAGGTATTTTCCTGATTCCTATTTGAATCAAACATCATAATTTTTATAGGTAATTGCTTATCTGTAGAGTACTTTATCATGCTTCTAAATGGAGTCACACCAATACCGCCGGAAAGAAACACAGCAGGCTTTGAATAATCCTCATGTAAAACAAATTTTCCTTGAGGACCTCTTACTTTAACTATTGTGCCTTCTTCTAATGACGAAAGTCTCTTTTTGTAAGGCGTATCCCTAATTCTAGTAGTAATCATGACAAACTCTTCTGTTGGAGACGAGGAAATTGTAAAATGTCTTATAGGACCTTTCGGATCATTATGAACCCCGCCTATGTCAAAAAATGCATACTGACCTGCTGTATAGTCTAAGAAGGAACTTTGTTTATCATTGCTCTCTCTTCCTTGTTGCTGTTGGTTCTGTTTCTTGCTAAATCTAAATGACATTACATCGGTAGCTTCAAACTTTTGCTTCTCTAATAATGAAAGCTCATATTCGGAAGAAGGTCTAGAAGGTGGCTGTTGTTGTTGTAGTTGTTGCGGTTGCTCTTTTTCTATAGCAGACGGATGTTTCTTAACTAGTATGCTATTGTTATCTACTTTTATCTCATAAGTGGGTTCTGACTCAGTCGCAGGAGGACTTGTCACCTGACCAGTTCTCACATCAAATTTAGATTGATGCCAAGGACATTCGACCTCATAGCCCTCCAATACACCATCAGCTAGAGGGCCACCTTCATGTGTACATACATTGCCAATTGCATAGTATTTTCCATCTACATTTGCAATACATACATCTTCACCATCAATTTGAACTTCTTTCATTTGTGATATATGAATGTCTTTTGTTTCAGCAACTTTAACAAAATC
>DASQRW010000087.1:0-12231 GCA_035642715.1 Nitrososphaeraceae archaeon
CTACACATTATTATTTGGAGCCATAATGGGTTTGATAATGTCTTTGCTTACGTCTTTAGCTGTTGCTATGATAAATATAGGAATTGTTCCGAATTTCTTCCAAATATGGTTCAGCATATTTTTGACCACATTCGCAATTGGATTTCCTATCACTATAGTAGTTACCCCATTTGTAAAGAATATTGCAGATAGGATTACATAAAATTGAGAGGAAGTTAGTTGAATATGTTTTCTTTCATAATATACAGGTTAGCATGGAATTAAGTTTTCAGAGTTTTATTGATATATTTCAGATTGTCGCTGGATTAGGTACTACTGGCGCATTCATTTATGCTGGACTGACCTTTAGAAGGGTCAGACACTCAGAGCAAATCACAATTGCACATGAAATACAAGATGATTTATCGCAAATAGAAAAGGATCTTGAAGAAATATTGAAGAAATCTGAAAACACTAAGAAATTATGGGCTGGGAGATACATCAATAAATTGGAATGGCTTTGCTTTCTGGTCAATATAAAAGAGATCAAGAATAAAAAAATAATAAATTCATTTAGGAGCAGCATTATATCAAATTATGAGTCGATCTTCGAGAGGTTTATATCTGACGAGGAAAAGAAGAATCCAAAAGTTTACCCCGAGTTTAAAACGCTATATAATAAATTCAAGAGATCTAAACCTAAACCCTTCTGAAAAGATCTAGAAGTAACTTGAGCATGTAAACCGTATCGAATTGGAGAATCCACGTGGATAGTCTTTAACTTTTCGTCGTATGTATATATCTATGACGTAATTAGTGTTTTATTGTCATCAGGTAAAATCAAAAATCTTTCAGTGCAATAATCGTAAACATATCTTGGAGAGCTTTCTGACATTAATGTATTTTGTACACCTTTTTGATTTAACTCTTGAACACTTATACTCCTAACTGCGCTACGAGCTAGTAATAGTATACCTAATGCCAGTTTATGATTATTAAGCTGTAAAATCCACATCGGATTATGGATTCTGTCCGTAGCTCTATCTAACGCATGTCTCGTCACTCTTAGCACTTCGCTTGTTGTATCTATTCCTAAAACCATACAGAAGGCCCACTCGTCTCCCTTTACATATTGCATCTTTGGGCATTCAAGATATAACCGTGTCTTGGTATAGATATAGTATGACAACGCTTATGATAGGAATGCAGGATTCACTTCTTGTGCTTCAGTCTTCTAACGAATATAAGATTCATGAGTGTTTGAAAGGAACTGATCCACAAATAATAGCATTCGATCCTCAAAATCCAAGTCGAGCATATTGTGGGACTTTTGGCGATGGCCTATGGAAAACTGATGACAGCGGACAGACTTGGAGCACAATTGGAAAAGATGTTATCTCTAGTCATAATGTGACATCTGTCTCGGTGAGCCCTCTCGATCGTAGGAATAAATTCAATAAAGTATATGTTGGAACTGAGCCCAGCGCACTTTACATTTCAAATGATGGAGGGGAGTCGTGGGAAAGAATGAGTGCCCTGAATAATTTACCATCATCTACATCATGGAGTTTTCCTCCAAGACCTTGGACTCATCATGTGCGTTGGATTGAACCGGATGCAAATAACCTTGACTATGTTTTTGTAGCCATAGAAGCAGGAGCCCTTGTACAAAGTCATGATGGCGGCAGAACCTGGATAGACAGAGTTGAACAGGGACCATATGATACCCACACTCTAGCCACACATCCAATGGCACCTAAACGGCTATACTCTTCTGCAGGTGACGGCTATTTTGAAAGCTTTGATTACGGAGAATCTTGGAAGAGGCCAACAGCAGGACTTAGACATCATTACATTTTTGGACTTGCTGTTGATTCCGGTAATCCTCAAGTTGTAATTGTATCCGCATCTGTTGGCCCTGGAAAGGCTTACTCTATTGAAAATGCAGAGTCATTTGTATATAGAAGATCTGATGACGCAGAAAAATGGAAGGCCGTTTCAAATGGTCTCCCCGAACCAAGTGGGACAACAATCACGCTGCTTGCCGCAAATCCAAAAACTAAGGGTGAATTCTATGCTGCTAACAACCGCGGTTTATTTATCTCGACTGATTCTGGTATTTCATGGGAGAAACTTGACATCCAATGGCCAAAAGAATATTCCCTACAAGCTCCTTGGACTCTTGCAGTTAGGTCCTGATTTGCTATCCAATTATTATAAAACAAGACCAGTATACTCAGCGGGTTCAGTGGTTTGTGAAACAAATTTGATATGATTTTTTGGTTTAATTTTGCTGTAAGTTTATATGTTTAATTCCGGACTCCATCAAAATTATTGGCGTTTCCCCTTTTTTCTTGCAGTCTTGTGTCTTTTTTGATCCTTTCTTCTCTCTGCTACAGTGTCTGCTGTATTATTGGCTCTTTCTGATACAGCTTCAGTTGTGACTGTTAAATGTCCTCCATGTCTTGTTGTACTTCCGCCTTTGAACTTTTTGTCGTCTTCTTCTTCTTCTTGTTGTTGTTGGTCTTGCGTTGTCACTGGTGTTGGTGATGAAGACGACGGTTCTATGTTGAGGGACGAAGATTCCTCTTCAATCTGTGGCCATAGTTTTGCAAACATGGCAGGTGCATTGGCTCTAAGCCATCCAAACATTTCCTCTTCTTCATTAAGGTTCTGTCTTAGAGAAGGTATTGCATCAGCCATATTCATTTTTACAGCCATTTGTATAAGCATAGTGTATCCTGTTACTTCTGCATTTTCTATTATTGTATCTTGTATTGATTCCTTTAGTTCGCGTTCTGCAGCAGAAGTCATCATTGTATTTTCCATTATTTTTGTAATTGATTCAGGTGGAGATGATATTGGTAGTTTAGCCTTTTCTTGTGTTGGCGTTCCACCTAATTTAGTAATTATCTGTCGTAGTCTATCTTGCTGCTCTATTGTCTCTTCTAAATGATGTTGTAGTTGCTGCTTTGCATCTTCCAAAATTGTTTGTTGTATTCTTGACTGTAATCTTTCTAATGCTGAATTTTCAGCTGCTAATGCAATATTTAAGTAGAAAGCAAATTTGTCATTTAAATGATGAGTCATTATTATTGTTTCTGTTATATGACAATCATCATCTGCTTTATAGATTATCCTGGCGATATATACAATTAAAGATAGATTGTGATATTTAAGGGCTTTATATGGTAATCATTACCATTGGTTACCAGAATTTATATATTCATGTGTAATAGTATCTTTGTATAAAAATTGGTAGACAATAAATCAAAAGATGAAAGCAGTGCTGTAAGATCAAGTGATGCAACTCATGTATTTGACACAGTAAAGGAAAATTTTGTCAGAGCAGTAGATGAGATGGCAAAAGTTCAACCGCAATATTTACAAGCATTCTCTAACCTTCAGCTAGATTTTATCCAATCAACAAAGAATATGATTCAGAACACAATTTCATCTCAAAAGCAATTGGTAGGAAGCTGGAATGACCCAGTATCAACAACACCATACGCAGAGCATTTTACAAGACAAACAAATGAAATTACCAACAACACACTAAGAGCAGTTGGCATCACCAATCAGCTAACAATCAATGCACTAGACCTTGCAAGAGAGAACCTGAAAATCTATAATCGAACAGTTAACGCAGTAACAGAATTTGGCACTAATATCGCAAAGACCTATACAGCCTTCTCTGTTGCAGCTCAACAACAGCAACAATTCTCCAAGCAATAAAAAACTAACTCCACCTTTTTTGATTTCTTTTACAGTATATTTTCAGTGTTTAATGCATTTTCAATAGTTTAATCTAGTTCTTACTCTTACTTCTGCAGGTCTTTTTTCTCATACAAATAAAACCTCATCATCATCATTCAAAATATTGCAATCAACTTTTGTACTCAATCCTTTTGAGCAGTAAGTTCCTATACTTTTGATGTTTTCTCCTGTACTTTGTATACTAACAAGTTAAATTATGTTGTTTGTATAAAAAGGTTAGTAAATGCAGCTTACCAAGAAGCTTGAGATACAGTCTAAGAAGAAAATCATTGAATTTCTTCATAACCAACCTGTTGGTAGGATAGCATCAATAGATATCAATGGATATCCACAGGTTATACCTATGAATTTCGTTTTTGTGCAAGCAGAGGATCCATACACTAATTCACAATCTATAATAAAATCAGATGCCGTTTATATGCATTCTCACCCTTTTGGTGAAAAACTTGACAACATTAAACGAAATGAAAAAGTAGGATTCGAAGTTGATCAGCATATATGCTTTTTACCATCGTACTATTTCCATCCTAGTGATGCATCACAAGCAGATACTCTTTATATAAGCATAGTCATTAAGGGAAACGCTTCAATTGTTGAAGATAATAAAGAGAAAGCCAGCGCACTAAATGCCTTAATGAAAAAGTATCAGAAGGAAGGAAGATATCAAACACTTCATCCATACATGTCATCTGTCAATGAAGTCACTGTCATTAAAATAGTTCCGAAAGAAATGCGCGGCAAATATAAGATAGGTCAGCATTGGGCATCTGCTTACAGATTGAAAATAGCCGGAAACATTATTGAAAGAGAAGGAAAAGGCCAAGCAAAAGCAATTCTTGATATTATGGGAGTAGAGATTATGCCAAATGGTAGCTTAAATGTAAAAGAAGAACCATTTATGTGACTTTCTTATTTTTAATTCAATTTTAATTTCTAAATACTGTGCTTTTTCTATCAAATTATTAGTACTGTCCACAAATCTGGAATGCAAACATGATGTAACCAACAACCTTACCAGAATCTCGATATGGATAAAAGTTATTTGTCTCTTTTGGCATTAACTCATTCTTTAATGCTACAGCATCTTCTTTAGATATTGGTAGTTTAATCAGACGTTCATTCAATATCTTGTCCCATAGTGGCTGAGGAGATGGATCTTTCTTTGCAACAATCATTGAAACGATTCTGTTTGGTTGCTCCCTATCAAGTACTACAAAATAGTTGTAATCGTCTTTTTCACCAAATGGGTCACGCGTAGTATAGGGGTCAATTTCAATATACTTTTTGAGATTATCTCTAAGCGAATCGGCTAGTCCGCTCATTATAGCAATATCAGTTATAGTCAGTTTCTTAATTTCTTCGGCTGTTGGCAGTTTTGCAGATGTTGCTAACATGTATTTCTATAACAATAATCATACAATATAATATAACTTGTACTTTTTATTAGAGTGTATAATTATATTTCTTTTCCAGTAGATATAATGTTATAAAGTTGATGGGATGTATAATAGTTGCGGCTGCTACTTAAATTATTTTACCAATAATAGCTCTGCCTTTTAATTGAGCATTGGATATATTATTATGTTACTAATTATATATGAAAAAACCATTAAATTGCAATACTTTGTTAAGAAAAGTGCCGGGGTACCCAAGCTAGGTAAGTTATAGACCCTAAAAGGGGTCAGCCTCGAGATCAAATAATGACATGCTAGCTGATGTCCTTCGGGACTCGTGGGTTCGAGTCCCACCCCCGGCGTCACACTCTATGCTTTTTTAGATTGGAAATTTTTGTTCTTTGTGATGCATCTACAGAATTATTTTAAATATTGCACTAATAATATCAAGAGTAGTTATAATGACCAAAAATACAAGGAAAATAGATGATCCAAAAGATTACACGGAGAGTGGCATAAAAGAGACAATGGAAGATTTAGAAAAAACTACAAAAGCTGGTCTAGATTCAGCACCAGAACTAAGTAAAGAACAACTTACACATGGCGACGACACATCAAAAGAATTATTATATGGCGGCGGTAATGACAATAAGAATAAAAAAATACGTGATAACAATAGCAGCACAGAAGAAGACAATAAATCTTAATTATTGAACACCTGGCAATACTAATGTGAATTTATTTGGTGTAAAATGAAAGTCAGACAGTAGAAGATAACTTATAGTAGATATGATCAGAAGAACTAAAAGGTATATAGATTCAAAATAAGAGACAAGCCAAATATTTGATTTAGATAACTTTTGAAACACTATTGCTCCGTTGTATATGTATCTGGGCCAACCCCATTGCGGTGTTTCAAATCTCTAGGGTCTGTATTAAGCTCTTATGAACTCTAGCGATACTAAACTCCATCTTATTAAAGACTAACTAAGCTACTGGATTAAGCCTTTAGCAAAACTATATCGATATTCGCTGTATCTAATGCTGCTGCTCTTCTACACCAATAAAGTACATATTTTGCATATAGGATCTGAGAATATCCGGCAAATGCTGAAATATCTTTATGGAACCATAAGATGACTTATTATTATATATATAAATTCTACATAAGATTCTCTTTATTTTTTGAAAGAAAATAATGTTGCGACAGTAAGAACTGCCGATATTTTTAGGTCGCCAAAATGTTATTGTGTTTATGGCTAAGTTAGAAAGCTTGCAGAGCCACTACAGCTATTCACTTGATTTTGTTCGAAATTGAAATCCGTCTCCTGTGGGCTTCAGCTTTCTGTATAGTAGTAGGTACTATGGCTAGTCCTGTTGACATCATTGCTACTGCTACCAAGATTCCTACCATTAGTAAAGTGCAATTGTTAATATTATTCATATGGAACTGTCTGTACTCATAGTATATTACTTTAAGAAAATATTATTGATTTTCTTGGTATGTATATTCAGTAGATATTATCATAATATTAAAAATTACTAGTAATACGAGCTTGATAAGGAACATTTAATTATACATAACATAAAGGGATATTTTCACCAATGGTCATAGTAATAACAATAGCAACAATTATCGGCATAATGTTACTTGTTGCGGGATTATCATTATCGTTTGTTAATAGTGTATCAGCAACTAATCATCATAGGTCTTCTTCAGATTCAAGTTATAATGTAATAACAGCAGGTTGTTCTACTGGCAGTATTGTTGCTACTGATGGTACTCATATGCCTGATCTAATGCTTGGATGTGATCTGGGGGATGTAATGTATGGTAAAGCTGATAGTGATGTACTGCAGGGTCGTTTGGATGATGATAGGCTATACGGTAATAGTGGAGATGATAGTCTAGAAGGTGGTGCAGGAGGAGATGAACTGTATGGGGGAGTAGGAGATGATATTATTTTCGCAGGATTTGAGGATGACTTTCTAGTAGCTGGAAAAGGTAATGATGAACTTTATGCAGAAGATGGAAATGATCTACTTGAGGGTGGAGATGGTGCAGATTATTTTGACTGTGGAGATGGTCTTGATGTGATAGTAGACTTTAATTCTGCTCAAGGTGATACACACACAAATAACTGTGAAGATGTAAGAGAACGTCTATAAATAATCACATACTTCATACCAAAAGTGTTGGGTGTAAGTTATGTATCAATGATTGGTATGTTCAATTTAAGAATTGAATATAAAAAAGGAGAGAGAGTGTGTATCTACCGCCTAAACAGCAAGTTATCATATTGATAGGCATGCAACCCACATTATATCTGGTGTGACACCTAACAATGCAGTTTCAAAACAGCTAGGAGAGGATCAAATTAATAAAAAATTCATTCAAAGTATATTCTAGAACATTATTGTTATCTATTCATATGTTATTCATTTTATATCTTTTCCGATAAACAGGAGAAATCTTCACAATTAGAATAGAATGGGAATATTTAATGTTATGCAAGAGGCATATATACACACACACATTATGTCTTATGTTTTAATTGGCGATGTTCTTCTAATTGTGTTGCAGTCTTGAACTTCGTTTCACACGCATCGCATTTAAACTTCTTCTTGGTAAATAAATCGAATTTCATTAATTTCTATGTCCACTCAACTGTATATAAATACACATGAAATTCTGATTAAAGGCGGCCGCTTAAAATAAAATCATCAACCTGACGTAATCTTTACTCTAGAGCACTAGTAAAGTTCATCTACTAATAAGATAATTTTAAATATTTACTGATTATTATGACAAATTATTATGAATATTAAATATATTCTTCTTCTTCCTTTATTTCATAATGATATTATGAAGCTTCTATAATTGTCATCCTCTTCTTATTCTAACACTGATGATAATTTCTTCTCGGGTGCTCAATTTATTTTGTAGTATTGTTATTAATTCATAAAATATTTAGAAACAGTAGAACCGCTGATGAGTTTAATAGTATGTAGGCTCGGACTGGTCGACAATCCTGAAGGACATAAGGACATAGATGGATGGATGGATGGAATGGGCGTAGTGGGATTTCCACCCACGTTAGTGCGCGCGCCAACCTTGTCCTAGAGGAGACTAGACGATACGCCCTGGTACAGGTACATACCCTATCCATATAAATCAGCTATAAGAGCACATCTCCAAAATTGGTATATTCTTACCACAGTAGAATCATGTCCTATTCTCTTATGATCTTCATAAGGATAAACAGCCGTGTCTTAATCATATACATTTCTTCTTCTATATCTGATGAAGCTAGGTTAGATCTGATTAGCTTATCGCTAGGGCTTTATCAAGTGAATTATTATTATTATTTCCAAGAGGACTCTTAGATAGGGAGCCTTGTAATTTGCCTTTCACAATAGTATCTATTGTTCTCTGTACATCATCACCTATATGGCATACAAAAAGAACCCGATCATATACATCACACCACCACCACTCAAGACTACTAGTAATTCAGTTTTGGTTAATCACCTAATACACCATGTTATAGTATCATTTTATATTGCTCACACACATATACACTTCTAAATTAACCAGATTAGACGACATCTCTAAAGCTGTAATCTCATTATGTAGAACATCTCTTTGTTCACAGAACACATAAACTGAGGCAACAGTAGACCAGAGAAGTACACACTTCCTGGTCCAGTAAATTTTGTTCAGGTATTAAGAGATTATTTTGCGATCTTGGAGGGTGTGTATAATATCTAGGTGTTTGTCGAAGAGCTTCTTACTAACAGGATATTATTGTTCTTTATTAAAGTCTATATTGAGTTCGAGTGAATATCCTTTTCATTGTCTCTATCTAATAATAGTTCAGTTGATAATTGTAGGAAATAGGGAATATATGTAAAGAAGACGGAATATATATATTCTATCTATCCATATACCTTATGAATATAGCACCATTTCCAAGGTTTGTTAGGTAGCGCAACCATAACAGGATGTCCTGTATTTACAAAGTGTTTTGTTGCATGCAACCCTATTGAAGAATCGCAACATCCGACATGACCACATGTTAAACACAGACGCAAGCCAACCCATTGAGTTTTCTCTATTTCACACTCTTCACAACCTGCTGTTCTAGGAGAAATATGGCGATCATTGTTACCAGTTACATCGATAATATGATTGCAGCCCTTCTTCACTTCTTCGACCAGAACTTGATTTCTTGCTTCTATCTTTTCTGCAAGACGCTGATAATCTTCTTGTGTTAGAAATTGGTTATTCTTTAAGAGCTTGATAAATTTACTATTTTCTTCTAATTGGTCAACTAGATAAAGCAGCATAGCTCGTATAAAGTCCCTTGCTTCATGATTTAATCCACAAAGTGAGCAACAATAATTTTCATCTATTTGTTTTGATTCTGCTGATGAGAGGGATGATGATGATGATGATGATGATGGTGCTATTCTTCTTATTTTATCATCATCATTAGATTTACTTATTCTTCTAAGGATCTTTTCTAGGAAGTTTAAAAGAGCTGTACAGAGTTCATCCTCTTCTTCTTTTCCTACTATTTTATGCCAGACTTCTATAAACTCGTTTGAATACACAACATTTCCAGGAGGAAGGGAAATAGACCTTTTCTTCTTATTCATCTTTCCCGCTGCATCCCCATCATAAATACTGTAAATCCCCTTTGTATCTTCTATTACAAATCTAGAACGCTGTCTTTGTTGTAGATTATCAACATATTCTTCAACTATTGTTGCTGGTGATGAGTAATGTGTTTGAGGTCTTCCTCTTCTTGTATTAGATATCTTGGGTAGTTCAGTAATGAAACCTCCTCTAGATAGTTCATTTAATTGTGCATAGATTGTCTTTATTGGTAAACCTGTTATCTCAGCAAGTTCATGAGCATTCCTTCCAGCTGGATATGCATCTTTTAAAGCCTCCAGTATTTTCCTATTGCTTTCTTTCTCTAGAATATTTAACTCTATATCAGAAGGACAGTAATATCCATGAATGTATGTTTTCAATTATAATAACAGTATAAAATATCATTCTCTGAGATTCTTATACTTTTAGACTATTAGTAACTCATTACCTTAGAGAGTTAGAATATTAAACTTTAACATTATAAGATTATAAGATTTTATGGAATTTCTTTATAGATTTCATATTGTATATGTATTATGATAAATAAATTTGAAAATCAAGAGTATCGATAAAGCAAAGAAGACTATAAGGATGATGACTATATTAGTTGCAATTATGTCAATCTTGATGACATATACAACTATCACTATCAAACCAAAAGGAATGCTAGAAGCACAAGCTGATGATGGAAGTAGTTCAGGATTAAAGGTATTTGTAAATCTATATCATAATGGAACAGATTTCGCTGAATTGTGTGTTTACTCTTATAAGGAGGATCTAGGCTGTGATAGGATTAATTTATCGGGATATGATAGCCCTATGCAATGGGGTCCAAGAAACTTTAGCTCAGGAATAGTTGAAGTTGGTGAATCATATATAGCATGTGTCACCAATTTGAATACAGGAGTAGAACGTTGTAATGGTGGATTAAATGGCCTGACAGAAGAGCCTGAACATATTTCTCTAACGTTTCCTGGAAGTCAAGATAGTAGTAATAATAGTAATAGTAGCAATAATAATAATGAAGCACAGCAGCCATCACAACGAAGTAGCATTAACTGGAATGCAAATATGTAATTATTATGACAAATATTACAAATATTCTTTGTGATTGTTAAGGAAACAAATCTTCATCTTCGTTATTATCGTCATTGAGCACATCAAAACATCTTCTTCATAATAATGGTCATCATCATCTTGTAGAAGAGCTGATTGTAGTAAGATTGCACGTTTATTCTTTATTGTGTTCTAATCTATAATCTACTTCTAATGCCTTAGTTTCAGAGTCATACAATAGATTACCTATATCCTATGCAGCATTTATTTTATTTGGCGGTAGTAATATTGATGATGATGATGTTGTTTTCAGAGTCTGTAAATTCGGTATTTGATATAACTTGGGAGCATTGTGATGAGAAGTAATAGTAGATTATACATAAAATTGATTATGAATTTGTTGTTGCTGATTGTTTTGAGTATTTTCTTGTTGTTAGTGTTGTTCGAGTAGATGATATATTCGATTGTTATGAATTTGGCTTAGTATATTGATGTCTTATTGTAAATCTTAGTAATTCTGATGTACTTTCTTCTTTAATCAATCCAGCTTGATATTCATGCTTGATTAGTATAAGAAATGCATTATAACCATCTGTTGATAGCTTTGTGACAATATCTGTTTATCATCGTTCATTTGTTTACTCTTAGTCATTGTTATAAATTCCTAATTGATCATTATTATATATCTGAGTTCTTCTCTTTCATCATATGTATTATTATTATGGGGTAGTTTCTGCTTGTTGTTGTTATTACCTATTGATGGTAACGATGATGATGCTCTAACAGCTACAGCTGCCGCTACCATAAACCTATTTGTCAATTCTGATTATAATTTCACACTTGATGGCAATCCTATTCCGTCATCTGAACCTCTTGTGCTACACCATTTTGATCCTTTATACGCGATGATTCTAAATTATGTCTGGAGGCTTGGATGCTCTGGAGCTTAGTTCAGTATTGTAAGGAATCGACATTTTCATAAACTAACTGTTCTAATCCCTGACTTAAATTAAGTCAACATATCTTGCTAGATCTTTCTATGAATCTTTTTCTGTGACTTGCGTGAATTGCAATCGCTACATTCAACTTCAAGACTACATAACAAAGTGCCACCCATTTAGTCATCATTTGAATAGTCAAAAGTGGACGTTATATTGAGAACCCTTGTTTAGATCATATTAATTAATATATATATATATATATATACGCACACCTAGACACAAGTGTCACAATATCAGAATAGTAGAGTTTTCAATCGCTATTGTGCCTTCAGTCAAGAGTGATTATGATTCCAATCAATTCACCTTTAGTGCGAGAAAACAAGCCAGATAGTCTTGCTTTGAATCCATATTTCTTATTTCT
>DASQRW010000088.1:0-41653 GCA_035642715.1 Nitrososphaeraceae archaeon
ACACCATTAGTTGCATTGGCTGGGACACGTACCATGGCAGGATGTATATCGTTAATAGAGTATATGCGGTAGGCGGGCTCTGTTCTGTCTTCACGAACAAATGTAGCTCCCAAATTAACAAGGTTGGGCTCAAGCTCAAGCCCACGCATCAAAGTACCGTTTACAGCAAGAAGAACATTTTCTTGAGCAATGGCCACTGGAACGGCTTGTAAAACAAGTGTTCCAAGTAAAACTGTCATACAAATAATTAAATTTATTTTATTAATACTATTCATTAGAGTAAATCTTGTGCAATGCTATAAATCTCTTAAAATTTTAATTTATTTTATAAATCACACTGCATTTGACTTCTAGATTGTCTATCATTGACTAATGTCAAATTTGCTCAATGACTCAGATTTAACTATGCTTTTATTGAATAAAACCAGTTTTATATATATTGAAGAGATATTACTACAATCTTCATATGCCATAAAACAAATCTGCTTATATATTTTGGAATCATATCGGTAGACATCGACATATTTTAAATAAATCTCAGTATTTCATATTTTCTATAATTCCATGAAACGAAACTTTCTTTAAAATATCATATATTTTATATATCTAATAGTGGTGTAAGAAAGAAGTAAATTTTCCCAGCTTCAATAATTAACAACATATTAAATCTTATTAATGGTTAGAAGAATTATACTCAATAAACCAGATACCTAGATGAGGCATGTGAGTATATGTATATATTAACTGATGACTGAGTGAAGAAAGCGAGAGAGAAGAAATTAAAGACGAAACCCATCATATATTAGATGAAGAACAAGAAGAATTGGATGAGGCAGAGGAAGAAGAAGTTGAATGAGAAGTATGTTTTGAGGTAGAACTCAGAATTACTAACGTCTGCTTGTACGTGGAAATAAGCTTCAGAGAAGATGCTTCTCCTTGGAAATCTGTACCAGAGAAGAATGCAATTCCAACAACAAAATTATCTATGAAATAATAAATAGCTATCATAAGGGATGCATATACAACTGCTGGATTATTTGTTTCCAAGAACTGAAGCTAAATAATTATAGCTGCAAAGTCATAATACCTCCTGATTTAGTTAGAGTATACATGTGATTATAGTACCACCACAAGAGTTACCTAATTGATTGATTTGGTAATAGTACAACGGTGATAATAATCATAACAATAATGATGCTTAATAATAGCATGACATGACACGATAATGTGAAGATATTACCATTAAGTTTTGTCGTAATCTTACTCGTTGCTACTGCAGCAACAGGTTCTGGAGATGTTAATAGTATTACTAATCCATTGTTGTTCCAAATCGCAGAAGCAACTACTACTACTACAGATATGTCATTTGGAGCCAAAGCACTCGAGTTCCTAACATATTGCAATAACCAATTCAGCCAAACCCCGATAAGCAGCATGACAACTGATATTCTAGTATTCTGTACGATGGTCTACGACTGATATCTCATGGGCTGTAATAATAACAACGCTATAGTAGCACCAATAATTGCAGCACAATGCAAAGACCCAGTTATCATACAACAGGTGATCAACTATAAGACACAGATAGACATCAGGATCAAGCAGATTATAAAGATAGAAGTTATACCACCAGGAGACGGAGGAGGAGGAAACGGTAAGCTTCGTGACCTTTTAATATCAATTACAATTGCTGAGAATCCTATTATTCGCGGTAATGTTCAGACTATAACAGTTACAGTTTCTGATGCAGAATCAAATGAAAAGATTCAAGGAGCCAAAGTAAATGGAAAAGTACAATATGTTACCACTCATACAGAGACGTTTTCTTGTATTACTGATGCTAGTGGAAAATGTTCGCACTCTTGGCAAATAAGTGGAAATGCTAAACCCGGTACATTTACAATTTCAGTAGAAGTGTCTGCATCTGGCTACAAGCCAGCATCTAAAACAACAACATTTGGGGTAGTAGCAAAGAATGATAATACTACTTTACCTATTGCTAATGATACAATTGTTAATGATACAAATAGAGTAATAGTTAACGATACAGGCTTTAATGGGAATGAAACTGGACCAAGTGAAGGAGAGCAAGGAGATGCAGGCAGCGATAATGGGAATGTAACACTACTACCACCACCTGATCCATGTATAGAAAATCCAAGTTTACCAGAGTGTACATTACCTGAGCCACCATCACTCTGTGAGGAAGATCCAACTGCAGAAGGATGTGAAACTCCACCACCAGCACCAAATCCATGTGACGAAGATCCAAATGCAGAGGGATGTACACCACCTCCAGAACAAGAGGAAGAAGAAGAAGAGGATGAGGAAGAATTGGAGATAGAAGAAGATACTACAGAGGATAGCGACGAAGATGGAGGAGATGGTGATGGAGGAGAAGATAGCGGCGGTGAGACAGAAGTTTCGGCTGATGACGAAGGAGCTGGAGAATAATAATAGGACTAATGATTTCCTTCTAATGATGTGCTCGCCCCTGTAGAGATAAACACAAGTTATAGCTAACTCTATAGTCGCAAAAGCACTAAGAATAGACAGTCAATAGCACTAAATGTATGGTAAGCGAAAATACATCCAAATGACACCATCTTTCAGAGATCATATGAGAGAAATTGGGTGTTATTGCTGCTTGTAATATCCAATATGAGACCCAAATTTACAAGCATATACCGAAAAGGTAATCATAAGCTTCTAAGTAAATGGATATATTAATGGCACAAGGAATTCACAGCTCATTCAAACCATCTCTATTAACAAAGACTGAAATAGACTGGCTTTTAGGTAAAGCTCACCTCTCTCAATCCTATGAATACAAAATAAAGAGCATAATAAAGAGCAAGCTGAAAGCATTATATGAATTTGAATTACCTTTAATTTTAGAAAGTGGCCTGTTTCCGGAAGCAGCAGACCTTGCTATGTTTAAGGACCATAATGAGGCCACAAGTAAGACCTCTTTAGATTATTCAAGCCTAAGCATAAAAGAAGACGAAGAGAAGGCTTGGGCGGGTTTTGGAGATGGTAACTTGAATAGCGACAACGCCCATGCAGCCTTGGTAAGGCAAAGGTCCCGGGTCCAAATCCCGGCCAAGGCTTCTCTTCGCCCTCAAATTTTAATATGGAAACAGACTATATTCTAAACCCTTATAAAATATAGTAAGAACAAGTCAACGCTCTACCAGGCAGGGGTATTGAGCCTCAAATAAATATGAAAATAATGTCTATTTTCAAATGGATCTCTATTAATATTGAAGACAATAACAGTGAGATAAATTATTTTAA
The DNA here is from genome assembly GCA_035642715.1 of Nitrososphaeraceae archaeon. Taxonomy (GTDB): domain Archaea; phylum Thermoproteota; class Nitrososphaeria; order Nitrososphaerales; family Nitrososphaeraceae; genus JAJNBK01. The sequence goes on from DASQRW010000088.1 coordinate 3,298, forward strand.
GGAAGAATTATTGAAGATATATCAAAATATGATCTCCTATAAGGTGCTTCCGGGTGACTCATATTCTGTTCTAACTAAATTGACTGAGAATCCTGACGAAAGAGGCAAGTATAGACTCATAGTCACTTCTCCACCATATTACGGACATAGACATTATGGACAAGATCCTAATGAAATAGGCCAAGAAAAAACAGACGAAAAGTTCATCGAAAAATTATTTAATATATTTATTAAATCTAGAGAACTATTAACTGAGGATGGCAGCCTTTGGATCGTAATAGGTGATACAAGGCGAAAGTATGGAAAGCTCTTGATACCCCATAGACTTGCCTTGAAGTTGGTTGAAAAAGGTTATACTTTTAGAGAGGATATTATCTGGTATAAGAAAAATAATATTTCTACTAGTTCAAAAGAAAATCTTTCTCAGGCATATGAAATTATCCTCTTTCTCTCAAAGAATGACAAATGTTTTACAAATATGGATGGTATAAGGGTAGGAGGTAATGAGGTAAGAGAAGGGCGAAACAAAAGTCCACCATTCTACCTATTACAATATACTCCTTTAAAGCAAGACAAAGAAAAGATATCCAAGATCATAGAGATTATCCATAATGCAAAACCTACTACTTCTTTTGAGGAACTGCCTACAACAAGCGAAATATCTTGGGCCTTCGGCTACGATGCAGAAAAGTATTGTCCTACATGTTTTAGAAAATTCAAACGTCATGCCACGCGAAAAAGAATAGGAGATCACAAACATTATCCAATATTTGCAGTTTGTAATTCAAGCGGTAAAAACCCTGGAAATGTTTGGGAAATTTCCACTAAAGCACATTATGGAAATGAGCATTTTGCAATATTTCCTGAAGGTTTAGTAGCCAAGATCATTAAGTTTACTACGATGAAAGGAGATTGGGTTCTTGATCCTTTTGCAGGAAGAGGGACGACAGGTATGGCTTGCGCATACCTTGGAAGGAACTTTACAGGAATAGATTTATACAGCGAAAATACTGTTAAAATAGAAAAAAATATTACTGATGTGATAAAGGGCAAACTTACAGTTAGAATAGATGATTCAGCAGAATAGACATAAATACAAAAGTATAACTAAATTAGAATATAAGCCGAAGAACAGCAGAATAATAGGAGGAAGCAAAAAAAAATTGAAGATATTTGCATATATATATATTTTAATTTAAAGAATAAAATATCTTTGTTATGAAAATAGTATGCATAAGACAAGATAAAAACAGGTACAAAGGCAGCAGAAAAGAAAACCGCTGATAGAGACAGATACATGGAGACTAAATATAGAGAAGATTAAGATGTTCAATTAATTTCTCAATATTTTGATTTCCATTTTTATTTTGCTTCTTCTAGATAGAATCCGCAATTAGAGTTATATTAAACATTTATTCATTTGTATTTTAATAGAGATTAATATAATTTATTATATCTTTGCAATATTATCTAATTTTGCTTCTATGACATACTAATCTATAAATATTTATGATGAAGAGCTAAATAATGCAAAAGGATTATTTGGAAAGCTTCTGCAGAGAAATACTTGCAAATAATCAATCAATCAGATTTGCAGGTATAGCAAATCATCTTGGCAGTCTTATCGCAGCAGTGTATAGACAAGGTTTAATTCCTTTGATGACAAAAGAAGAAACTTCGCAGTATTCAATACAAGCTGTGCTTCGCGCTGCTATACGCGAAGATTTTGCATCAAAGATAGGGAGGCTTGAATATTCGATAGGCAAATATGAAAACTTAATTCGTGCAACTGTTCCTATACTATTTGGTAATAGTGAAAGTAAAAGATTCTATCTGCTTTTATCATTTGATTCAGATTCAGATGCCAAATCAATTATTGATAAGAACGTGCTATTACACATAGCAAAAAATAAAGACAATTTTATTTAGTTATCCTTATCTTAAATTCAGATTATAATAATGATAATATTAGCGAGCTTATGAAACCAACAACTATTATCCATTTGAATAAATAATTACAAAGAAATGACTATCAAGTCTCTATAATTAAATAACATAATTTATAATAAATAATTACTTTGGAGATGGCGGAGGGCTCTTACTAAACAATTCTGCAAGTTGTTTATATTTAATTATAAAGTCTTTTCCTAGCTCGCTTGTCCTATAAATAGAACGTTTTGAATCTAGTCTTTCCTGAATCTTTTCTAGCATTCCACATTCAAGAAGAAAGTTGAGATATTCATTTATTTGTTTAGAATTCAAATTGCATCGGTACATAACATGTGTCTTCCTTGCGCCATTCTCACACATTGAAAGAATAAATTCGATTATCTCTAACCATCCTCTATTACTCCAACCAGTTGTATTAAGTGGCAATTATAACCGAAAGTATCTCCCGATCCATTGCTTTTAATGCTAAACATACTTTTTAATCCAAAAAGAACATAGAACATTTCTATATCTCTAAAATAGGTACATCATGTAGATATCATGGCTTTTATCAAGTTTTTCAATTATATGCTTTGCATAAGAACAAATAGGCAAATAAGGAGTTTTTATCTCTTTTCTTTCTATTCCTGTGCCATTATCTCATTGTAAAGCTTACAAATAATTGTTAAAATTATTAACCACTCCGTATTCTATAACTGTACTTGGATAATTTATATCGATCCTCGATTATGGCAAATGCTGATGATTTCATTAAAATTATCGATGCTGCTGCCAATATTATGTATAAGGAACGACAATATAGTAATATCGCCGGAGGATCAATTACTTGTGGATTTGCTGATTTGAAAATTCCGCAAAATGTTGTAATTATTGGTGATATTCACGGTGATTTAAACTCGTTATTCGATATTTTGAAGGACATAGAGTATGAAAAGTTTCTTGCATCAGCAATGAACAAAATGATATTCATGGGTGACTATGTAGACAGAGGAAGTCAATCGATTGGAGTTTTGTATACGGTTTGTTATTTAAAACAAAAATACCCCCATTCTATTGTACTTATGCGTGGAAATCACGAAGCACCTATTGAATTTCCATTTTCTTCACATGATCTGCCGTTGGAAATTGTAAAACGATACGGAAAGACGGGAAAACAAATTTACATTTACAGAATACTACCATTTTTTCGACTATTGATCCTCTCAACTTTGATACAAAATCAGGCACTTATCGTCCATGGTGGAGTTCCTACACGATGTACAGGGCTAGCGACACATTTTAAAAATTCCATTGCTACCGCAGAGCAAAATATTCATGATGGATGGATGGAGGAAATTTTATGGAATGATCCACGACAGCACATCAAAGATCATAAAGAATGGGAGCCCTCTAGAAGAGGTATTGGAAGACACTTTGGAATTAATATTTCTAAAAGTTGGTTAAGATTAACTGATGCTAAAATGATAATAAGAGGACACGAGCCTTGCAGGGGCTTCAAGATTGATCATGATGGCTTAGTTGTAACTCTATTCTCTTGTAAAGAGGCGTATCCATGTTTCGAGGCGGCTTACCTCTCTGTCACAACCCAACAATGGCAATCAATTTGCAACGGCACAGATTTAACGCCTTATATCACAAAACTTACATAAGTCAAATTTCCAGAGTTTCTTTTATTTCCTTGCAACGCTTCCTCAACGATACAGTGGATATATCAGCTACCTGGCAGATCTCCACCTGCCTCAGAAATTCATTGCAATTGTGTGCAGCTATATATATCACGGCGCCTGCAAGTGCCCTTGGATTTTTGCCTATTGAAATTCTATTTTGCTGTACGTGAGAATAAATTTTCAAAGCTTCACGTTTTGTTTTTTCACTTAAATCTAATCTATTTGCTATAAGAGTAACATAATCGGGTCCATGAAGAACAGGCATTTGTAAAGAAAGCTCTCTGACAATCAACTTGTAGTGAGACATTACGTCTTTGCTGGATAAATTACAAACCGCTGCTACATCTGAAATTGTTTTTGGCGTTGCTGTCTCTCTGCAGGCAGCATAAAGTGCAGCTCCGACCAATCCAAGAGTCGATCTGCCCTTTGCAAGTTTTTTTATAGCAGCTTTTCGATAAATATATGCAGCACTCTCCATTACAGCCTGGCTGAGATACAGCTTATCTCCAAAGTTATTGAGAAATTTTAGAGCCTTCTCTAAGTTTCTGGAAATTGAATCATTAAGTTGTGATCTATTGTTCCACGTTCTTAATCTTTGGATTTTGGTTCTTTGAGCAGGCTCGAGAGCCTTCCCTCTGGCATCAGTATCGCCAATTCCAATTAATGTAGATAAACCCTTATGATGTATTGCAAGAGATTCTGGCATACCTGTCCTTAATCTATCACTATACGTAGAGTGAGACGAATAACTGCTATTGTGATCACTGGTAAAGATTTCAGCATTTGCAACACAACCACATGAGCTGCATACATATTCACTAGAAACCATGTCGAAAATAACGGTGTCGCTGTTACACTGCTCGCAATAAGATACATTATTTATATCTTTTGAATTTTTTGTTGATGGCATTTGTTGTTCAGCGGGTTCCACTAGGACAACATCAAAGAGTCTTTTATTATCCATAGTTTTTCTAGAAATTAGAATTTTATATATTAAAGTGTTTATATTAAGAAAATCTAAATATTAATTAAAATATAGAAGATTATAAGATACATTTAAGGACAGTTGTATTTTGACATACTCTAGATATTACTCCGATACGTTTGATATATTTTTATTTTAAATTTTTTAAATTTTATATGGCATCAGCATCTCGAGAATGACAATCTAGTGAGGATAAATCTTATATTATTCCGTCCATTACCGTACTCTATTATGCCAAAGGCAGGCTTCAAATCCATCACAGTAAGTGAAAATGTTTATAAAAAATTTTTTGATGTTTACATAAGGAGTAAAAAAGAACTCGAATTAAAAGGTATTACAAGTTTTTCAGGTTATCTCACTAGTATGATGGAAGAAATGATAATAAAATATGAAGTATTTGCCAAACATGCTCCTTTTATTGAAAAAATTGCTATAGATCAAAATCGTGTAATTGTAAAAGACAATAAGCGAAATCGAATTGCGGAGGTCTTATTAAAAAATGGAGAACTACAATGTCTTTTAGATGAAAGAGCAGATTGCGTTCATGTTGGTTTTGTATATTCATTACCTGAATTATACTCCTTAATCAGCAATAAAGGCATTAGAATGCCTCGATCTCTTTATTAATCAAGCTTGTATTATTGTCTCTCTCTATATATACACAATGTGTTGAACAGATTTTACTTCTCTAATTATCTCTTCCTCTTCAGAATTTTTTTATGATCTGCTGGTTTGGCTGTGAAAGATTCTGTGAAATTGATATCAAACTCGACTTCGCGAACGGCCTAAGTGCAGAAAGATGTCGATTAATTGTGATGTTGATATCGCCAATGTGTAGATTAATATGCAGACAGAAATAGTTCTCATAAGGAGAGATGCTTTATCGTTAACAAAATTCATATACTTGCTCTCTGTGTGAGGTGATAATATACTCTGCATTCAGAAAGCGTATGTCTAATAGAAACAATATTTTTTCAATTTGTCTTTGGCTTGTGCAATATCCTACAAGTCTTATACACGATTAACTTTCATAATCTCTTACACTTTGCTCTGATTCTGATGGTGGTGGAGGGAGTGGGATTCGAACCCACGAACCCCTAAGGGACGGGATGACTCATATGCAATCCCTTTTGAGTCAAAATTCTGCTTGAATCTTGAGTCCTGCGCGTTTGACCAGGCTTCGCTACCCCTCCGTTATATATACGCGCTTTTTGTATTAACCTTATTTCATGCTTGTGTTCAATCGAATAAAAATGTATTATATTCATGAGGAATTTCAGAAAGTTAAAGTAATTGTTTTGCTTTATAAATTCAATAAATAAGGTGTAACAAGATGATATGCCTAAACCAGAAACAGTCTCTAAATTATGTATAAAATGTCATTCAAAAACCGTTCATGAGATAAGAGAGAAGACTATTGCAGGAATAAAGTTAGTTTGTACCGATTGTGGTCAATCAATCACTGTGACGAATACCTAATCCAGAACCTTTATTATAACAAATAGCTGAAGTTCTAAGAGAAATGAACATCGGTGATCTAAAACCAGGAATGCGAGGGGTAAGCATTGAGGGAACGATAGATAGTCTTACTGAACCACGAACTGTGAATCTTAGAGCAGGAGGGACTGCCCAAGTCGCAGACGCTATTATTTCAGATGACACGGGAACTATAAAGCTCTCGTTATGGGATGATCAGATTAATATGGTAAAGCAAGGAGACCGGGTTTCTATTGAAAATGGATATACTCAGGCGTTTCGAGGAGAGAATAGCTTAAATATAGGAAGATACGGAAACTTAAAAAAGGTTTAATCCTACAATTTCTAATGTAGTATGTAATAGGATATTACATGGCATAAGCGTCGTACAATTAATAACAGAATGCATATGCTTATTAGGCTGGTATTTTCATTCTAATGCGGTTTTAGACTGAAGTATACATGGAAATGATGGTGAAATCCTGTTTGTTGAATAGTAATTGTTCCTTTTGAAGGAAAATTTCCTACTTTCATTTATAATATGAGTACAGATTCTAGATTCTAGACCCCATATGAGAAAAATAGCATTAGCTGATGTATCCCGTATTAGGGGACTTACCTTGTGAACCTGTCTGTTGACCTTCTAACAGTCCGCCTGATTTTCCTGCCATTTGCTGTTCTATAGTTTTGATTAACATTTCAGTATCTTTTGCTCTCTTCTCAAGTGTTGCCATATCTATCTTTATTCCAACTATCGAAACCAAGGTCTCAAGAATCGACTTGGAGGCCTTAGCGTCAACTACATATCCGGAGGTTTCTCCCAGCAGACAGGTCCCTTTCATTCCACGGAGTTTCGCAATTCCAATAATAAGCCCATTCATTCCCGTTATACTCCCAACATCCATTGTCGAAATATTTGTTTTATAGAATGTTTTTACGATATCTGCATCGGTAGCTGTTCCAAAGATTCGAGGTTTATCAACAAATACTCCTGTTATATATGCAGCCAATGTGAATACATGTTTTGTAGTAAATCTTGCGGCTATATCTAAAATCTCCTCAGCTAGAACATATTCCGAATCTGGATCTACAGGCTGAGAATCTCCAGTTAACAAAAGTAAATTGATATCGCTATTCTTTGAATAAAAAATACTATTTTTCATCAGATCTGCCGTTCCATCCATTCTTATCAAAACCTGTGGTGGAAATGATGTCGAGTATATATCTGCGAGGTGTATTGCTTTTAGCTCTTGAATCAAATGATCAACTGCTATCTTTCCGACATAACCACTGCCTGGAAATCCGCATATTAAATATGGAGAATGTATATCTGGTAGATCATTGGATGAATATATTACGTTAACACCAATTCTTGAAGGTGACACAAGAACTTATGGTAGCAATAGACTATAAAGTGTTCCCTGTTATAAACTCTGCCGATCAACAATAGCGTAGTAAATAGAATAATAGTTAATGCAATTTTAAATATAAGATATGCGACAAACAATTACCAGATGTTTGATTGAATGATTAAATAGTAATTCCTGAAGTTTAGGTCTTGTTACAGTTTAAGATACAACAATGATTCGAATCGCTAGATATTTTAGCGAGCATCGTTCAAATATACCATATGTCATAAACCAATAAAAAACATAATTGCAATTTCTACCTCAAGGTGAACAATATTTCTATCTGATAGTTCCACTCAGATTAAATGAAATGTGAGTTTAATTGTATCGTAAAAATGAAAAACCGCAGTCGTTATGAAGTAATTGCAGCAATCCTAAGATCAGCTACTAAAGAAGAAACACGGACGAAAATTATGTACAAAGCTATGCTGAGCAACGACCAGTGTAAAATTTATCTTGATTCACTGCTTCAGAGTGGTCTTATTCAAGAGGTTAACATTGGAAATAAAATCGTTTATCGAATTACACATAAAGGTAACAAGTTTCTTTCCTACTATGATCAAATGAAAGAATTGTTGCCTGTAGGAATAGAAGAAAATATTGCGGAAGAATATTATCATTTGAGTACTTAAACTAAACCATAGGGTCCAATTCAATTTTTGGATAACCAGACGAAGTATCATTTATCATTTCATAAAGGGGTGAATATGTGCTTAATAATTGTAAAAATAAGCTGCCATTTATTATTCTTAATCTTATATGAATATCACATGCATCATACAAACTCTCTTCTATATTTTCTGAGCGCTGGGTAACAAAAAGTGATAGATCTATATTTTCCCTGATAAAAGGGAGGATCCCTTGAATTTGATCTTTTTTTTCGAAACTTTTCACTTTCTGATTTGTCTCTATTCCCATTATGTTCAACAGAAGCTTGTTTGGATTCTCTTCTTTTACTTTCAATACTGCATGCTGAAAATATTCAAATCTTCTTTTGCTATTCCATTTTTGGTATGGAATGATGTGCTCAGAAATAGAATGCTCAACGCTATTTGTAGGCCATAGAATTTTGACAAGTTCATATTTAGGGTCGGCATGTAAATACGATTTGAGGTAAGCAATCACCATGGCAGGTTCAAATATTCCCGCTGGTCCAAATAAAATTGGATTAGACGTTCCAACAAAGTTATACATCATTTTGGCTAGGAAGGATATTGTAGTTCGTACATTCACATCCGCATCGGTCTCTATTAATACGATACTTCCCTTTTGGAAACCTCCTCCGAGTTCGGCATCTAATTTCAGGTATCCACTAGTAATGTAGGTTCCATTGTACAGCGGTGCAAGTTTTTGTTGTCTATTTTTAAAGATCTTTGAATCAATATTTATAATAAACTTTGTTGGCTGGAAAGGGTTACAACTTCGAAAAATGGCATTATTAAGTGTGTAAATATAGGATGGCCTGTTTATCCTTACTCCTCTTAATTTTGAAAGGAGAATTTCCCTTATTCTAATGTTATCATAAAAAATCTGTTTCAGTTCTACTATTCCATCAACAAGAAAATCAAGAGTTGTATCCGTCGGATCTTCACTTATAAATATCAGTTTGGCGCCTGCTCTTTCTCGCCATGTCTGCAATACTCGCTCATTATTCAGCCTAGCTTCTTTATCCATAAAAGATGCAATTGCATCCCAACTGTCAATAACGATTATTGGTGCTTTAACATCCATTAATTGATTCGTAATTCTTTCAAAAAATGATTCAGGTTCATCGAGACGTGCATCTTCAAAACTTGATAAGTTATACTCATTTTCTACAGACTTCGATATTTTGGATCCATCAACAAATTTGCTGAGCCATGGATAATAAATAAAAATTTGTTTGGGAGAAATCCTAGTAGATATGTAAAAAAAATTACTTTTGATATTTAATACTCTTAAAATGGTAAGTGATAGTGTTGTTTTGCCTGTTCCTGCATAACCTTTGATAAGAAGGGAATATGTGTTACGTTTAACAAATTGCATTAGCTCGGAAGGAATAATGGCAGATTTCTCATGAGGATTCTCAATTACCGCTGATTTTACCATGGATTCCAAATCCCATTATTAGGATACTTAAAATGATAATGTAGGATTCTTGATTTATTATAATACTGATATATGCCTTACTTTCATGACTCGATGCATGAAGCATACGATGATAATCCCAGAAAGTTAAAAGCAAATATATTCTCTCTTAGTATAGAGGTAGAGTAAAGGTGATTTAAGTTTTGATCCGTATCAATTATTTCCTATTTGCAAAATTGTGATGTTCAACTCCATATACGTCAAAAATTTTGCTATTATCGCCATGGATCAATCCCTTTTTGAAAACGAAGCGCATCAATTAATCCTTCTGCGTAGCCAATACTTAAAACAGCGAGTTCATGTTTCCCTTGTCTTAGAAATCTCTCAGCGTCGTCAACATAGCATTCTGCATTATCAAGTACTTCAATTGATCCCTTGTTTAGTGGTGGAATGTTCTCTTGAATTATAATGTCTTTCATTTGCTTTATGGCCTGCTTAGCTTTTGGAGTATATCTTTTAATCATATTAACAGAAATCTTTTGAATATTCTCCGAATTATCTATGGGTTCATCTACATTGATAGTAAGATAACGTATGGCGTCTGACTCCGTAAAATGGAGTGAACCAGTTATTATTATAGAATGGGGACCAGTTTCAAAAGTCATTCCGATCAGCGATTTAATTTTACCAGATATTATTTTTTTCTGCTCGGTGCCAATCCTTGAAGCAACTACTACAAATGTTTCTCCAGATAAGACATTATACTTTACATCTTTTTCGATCTCAATTAACATTTTAAACACCTGGACGGGATCTAGGAAAAAAAATTTATTATCATTGTTATTGTATTCAGTCAATATCAAAGTATGACTTCTAGAGAGTAAATTATCAAAGACTGCATTATATACACTAATAGCTGAATGCGATCCTGACATCATTGTAACTGATCTTCCAAACTTATAGATATGTAGACCACTTTCACCGATTAAGGAAGTAATGCCAGATGCAGAATGTACTACATCGACATTGATCAAGTTTTTTCTCGCCCGCACTTCCAATTCTGATAGTGTTGTTGCAATCAACGGATCACCATACGTTATCAGAGCAACATTTCCATTTTTTGCTTGTTCAAGTATCTGGTTTCCGTCTTCTACAAGCCATCGTTCTGCAGGTATCATCTTCCTTTTCTTATCGTACCCTTCTCCAATCAAAGAATTCAAATTAATTAAATCGTCCTCGTATAATGGACTGGTAAACCGCTCGAAATAGATTATGTCGCATTTCTTCAAGATATCCAAAGTATGAAGACTAACGCCTTTGTAACCATTAACGCCTATTCCGATTAGCCACAGCATATCAAGAAGTGTTTTGTTACCTCTATATTTTGACTTTGCTGTCATTTAATTTTTTGTTGTGATGAAATCTAGACATGTGGAATAATGCTCTGACAAAAACATCTATACTCGAAACATATTCTTCAATATGAACCCTTTCATTTGCCGTATGGGAGGCATGGGGGTCACCGGGTCCATAGGTAACAACGGGTACCTTCAATGCATTTCCTAGTATATTCATGTCTCCTGTGCCAGTCTTTCTTAAAAGAATTGGTCTTTTTTTTTTAATATCTTGAATTGAAAGTGACAAGGCTCTGACCAAGGGAGAAGTAAGATCTGCTTCAAAGGGCTCTGTATTATCTTCAATTCTGTAAACGGCTTTTATTCCTTTATTTATAGCAACTTTATTAATAACATCATCTATCAATTTGAGAACCTTTCCACATGTAGTATTTGTAGGTATTCGGATATCTATTGTTATCCTGCATGTCTGAGGTGTAACATTATGGCTTGAACCTCCTGTTATTTCAGTTAGACTACAGCTTATCGAATTTGCTCTGGTTTCTTTTACATGTAGTATCTCTATCTCCGATTTGATTGCATTCCAAAAATCATATGTTTCTTCAATTGAATTTTTAGCTAACCACGGAGCACTTGCATGCGCACTATTGCCAACATCACATGTAAGTCTGATCGCTAATCGGCCTTTATATGCGATCGTTATGTTCCCAATGCCACTTGGTTCCCCAAAAATTGCATAATCTACCGAAAGTTTGCCTTTCACTAACTGCTTTATTCCTGTTGCATTTCCTTCTTCATCTACAACACCAGCGAAAATTATTGTGCCTGTTTGTTTTGGAAATTCTGCGGCAGCTAATAGCATGGAAATAAGGGGCGCCTTTGCATCAGATGCTCCACGACCATAAAGAAATCCATCTTGTATTCTGACAGGAATCTGCCCTGGAACGGTATCCATATGACCACAAAGCAATATTTTAGGTTCGCCATTCCCTTTAGCAGCAATGATGTTTCCTACATTGTCAATATGGACTTGTTCAAACCCAAGTTCGTTAACGCACTTGTCCTTTATCAGGTTTGCTAACGAAGCTTCAGATCTTGATGGTGTATATTGTTCCAGAGCTTTCCTTAAGAATTCAACCGCATAATTGGAGGAAACCAATTTCTATACTATACACTATACTAATTTGACAGCTCTAAAGCATAATCAATCATTAATCCTGGAACATCTATACCAGTCACTCTAACCGTATTTTTAAATTCAGTTGTATTGTTTACTTCATGAACAACTAAACCAGTCTCTTCACTTTCCATTAGGTCAACACCAACTATATTCCCACCCACTGCGTTTGTGGCTTTTATGCAGATATCTTCTAGTTCCTTTGTAATAGGACAAGTTTTGGCATAGCCTCCTAAGGCCATGTTCGTTTTCCATTCTCCTTGACTAGAATAACGATAAATGGCTGCAATGACGGCATCACCTACTACAATGGCCCTAATATCCCTTGGCGGACGTTTGACAAATTCTTCAAAGAAGTATACATGATAAAGTGGAAACATATGCTCGCGATCTTCTATTATGGCCTTGGCTGCCTCCGTATCACGTAGAAGGGCAATTAACCTTCCCCAGCTTCCTATTGTAGGCTTAATAACGGCAGGATAACCTATACTATTAAGGGCAGATATAGCAGATTCTGCAGAAAATGCAGTAAATGCATTAGGTGTCTTAATTCCGGCCTTTTGAAGTTCCATATGGGCGAATAACTTATTACCACAAAGAATAGCAGTACGAAGTGAATTTATTATATGCGCTCCAAGTCCTTCAAGTGCAGCAGTCGAATGAAGACTCTTAAAATAGCTAACGGTACGCTGAATGATAATTTTATCCAAATATTTTGAATTTTTATTATTTAGATCAATCGAGAGAGTTTTACAGTCAACATTATTAATTTCAACTCCTTTCTTTTTAGCAGCTTCATAGAGTGCCTTTTCTTCCCATCTAATATTGTCATAAAGAATGGTAAGAGAAGATATTGATTTGCCTTTTGTCACTGCCCCCAATCCTCGCCGACTACTTGGGCCGGTTTAATGTTAAATCCTTCATCTGCTTTCAGTAATTCATAACTTGCACCGCAGTCTGGACACGTTACAATTTCACCTTCGATCGAGTCAGAGGGAATTTTGATTTCAGCATCGCATTCTGGACATTTGATCATTTTATTTTCTACTCCTTAGTATTTACTTTCGGAGAAGCATCATTAAGTATCTTTCTCTCTAATCTATCGTCTAAGTATAATTTTAAAATGTCTCCCATACGAAGTTCCTTCAAGCCATGAGCCATAGTTTCTGCTTCGTGCAGACCTGTTTCTAATCCTAGTAACGATAATAAATAAGATGCCCCATTTTTTCCTGCCAGTTCTCCAAATACTATTTTACGTCTGTTGCCTACTAATTTAGGTTCTATTATCTCATATGCTGATGGATTCCTTAGAATTGCCGCGAGATGAGTGCCTGCTTTGTGCGTGTATGCACTATCTCCAACGATCGGCTTTGATTCTGGGATTTCTAAATCAGTATATTCTGAGATTGTTTTCGACAAGTCTTTTAGCATATGCAGTCGAAAATCGTTACTTGATTTATAAATCAGAGTGAGTGCAACCGCAGTTTCAGCTAATGCAGGAATACCATTACGTTCCCCTAATCCATCTATAGTAGTATGAATTTGGTCCGCACCTCCTTCACATCCTGCTAGGGCATTTGCTAATGCTAATCCAACATCGTTATGACAATGAACATCAAGTGAACTTTTTGATGTATCTATATTATCATAAACCATCTTGACTAAATTATACATTCCACGGGGACTCATAATCCCTACAGTATCCGGAATACTAATTCTTTCAATCCCTCGTTTGTTCATCTCCTTGCACATATCAATTAAAAAAGATGGATCAGTCCTACTTGCATCTTCCATTGTAAATCTTGACTTTAATCCATGGGACTTGATGTAGTCAGCAACTTCCAATGCTCTTACCTTGGCACCTTCCCTGTTAATTTTTAATTTCGCGGACAGATGAATATCGGAAATACCCATATATGTAGCAACCCATGTTGCGCCGGAATCGATGGCAACATCTACATCAGATTTTATTGCCCGTACATGGGCTAAAATGTCGGCCCTTAAACCTTGTTTTATAATAGTTTTAGTAGCCTGGTAATGATCTGACGATACTATGGGGCTAATTTCTATTTGATCAACTCCAAAAGAGTCTAGCATCCATGCGATTTGAATTCTCTGCTTTATAGTAAAAGCTACTCCAGGATGCTGCTCTCCTTCTCTAAGCGTAGAATCAAGAATTCTAATCCTTTTGTTATTGTTGTTTGATTGATTATAGAAATGCGCAAAGTAATTCGGATCATCCGATTTTAGTGACATTTTTTACAATAAATAACCCCTTTCGCATTCAATATAAACTTTATCGCGATCAAAATACCACAGTGCAACGTTTTTGTTAGCTTTTATTGACGAGTAGCGAGATAAATATCTAATTTTAAGACAGAATAACAATAACATATGAGAGAAATTAACGTATAGTTTTTAGAATTATTACCGTATTAGTGTCTGAGACGCCTTCTATTTTACGTACATCATCAATATACTGGTTAATCTCTGCTATGGTAGGAGCAACAATGATTGCAGCGATATCATATTGACCTGTAATCTCATATATTACTTCCACTCCGTCAAGTTTCATTAGATTTGAGGACACAATAGATGAATCTGCTGTAGAACTTACCGAAATGAGAGTTATAGCGCTTGTTTTATTACCGGCGTTTAATTCAATTGTAAATCGTTTAATTATACCATTATCTATAAGGTTCTTTACGCGCCTTCTAACCGCCGATTCTGACAATCTTATTTCGTCAGCAATTTCAACAAATGATTTGCGAGAATCACTTTGTAAAATCCTTATAATCTTGTCGTCAAGCGAATCAATATTATTAGACATTTCTCCTTCTTTCCTCCTTCGTGAATAATTCATCCATTTTTTTTAAAATGATGGAAACAATGTCTTCGTCAATCACCAAAGGAGGAAGTAATCTGATTATGTTTCTTCCTGAATATAACATCAGTAATCCATTTTTTATTCCATCAAAAAGCACATCTTTCACATCGAAACGCAACTCGACAGCAAGCATCAGACCAAGACCTCTAACGTCCCTGATTATCTTATGACTGTCTTTTAACATCAGGAGGCCTTCTTTAAAGTATTTACCGACTTTTGCGGCGTTTTCAACTAATTTGTCTTCTGTCAGAGCTTCAATAGTGGCTGTTCCAGCTGCACATGCCACAGGATTTCCTCCAAATGTCGAAGAGTGCTCCCCGACGTTCATTGCTTCCATGATCTCTGGTTTTGCAAATGTTAGACCCATTGGAATACCGCCTGCTATTCCCTTTGCAAGACACATGATATCAGGCGTTGTGGACCAATTTTGTCCAGCCCACATTTTACCTGTTCTCCCCAGACCTGCTTGAATCTCGTCAAATATTAGGACTAAATTGTGTCGATTACAGATTTCTCGAATATGTTGCATTAATCCATCTGGTGGTACAATGATTCCTGTTTCCCCTTGAATAGGCTCTATAATTAGAGTTCCAATATTATTATCGATCATATCTTCTATTCTTGATGGATCAGCGTAAGGAACAAATTTAACACCTTCTAAAAGCGGCATAAATGATTTTCGGTATTTTTCATGGTGAGTCACGGACAATGCTCCAAACGTTTTGCCATGATATCCTCCTCTCATAGCAATTATTCCTGTCTTCTGGGTATATTTTCGAGAAAACTTAAGTGCAGCTTCTATCGCTTCTGCACCACTATTGCTAAAAAATACTTTATTCAATCCTACGGGGGCAATACCAGCAAGCCTTTGAAGGAATTTTAGTCTAGTATCATTGTAAACAGACATATGGCATACAATAAGATTTTCTACTTGATTTTTTATAGCATTGACAACTCTCTCGTTGCAATGCCCAACAAGAGCGACGCCATAACCTGCCAAGCAGTCGATGTATTCTATACCAGAAGTATCCCATACTTTTGCAGCTTTACCACGTGCTATATTAATTGGAAATCTCTGATATAGATTGGCAAGATATTGATCTTCTTCGTTCAATTAGGAGTAATCACCGTACAATTATAATGTGCAATTGATGCAGAGATGGGATTCTCTACCTGTCCTGATGCAATTATGGCCTCCCTCACACCCATTTCTAATGCCTCGATACATGCAATTACTTTTTTTTGCATACCAAAACCTATCTTTGATATCGCTGTTTTTGCTTGCTCATATGTCATATATGTTACTAATTTTTCATCTAATATCAAACCATTTACGTTTGTCATAAAAATTACTGAATGAGCTTTTACTCCCCCTGCAACGTATGCAGCGGCTCTGTCTCCATCTACATTGAGAAAATCTAATTCATTACTTAATGCGATAGGTGAAACAACAGGAACATACCCTTTTTCTATTACCATGTTTAATAAAGACGGATCAACTGAATTTATTCGTCCAGTATATCCTCCATCAATTATCATTTTTCTTCCTTTTTCATTAATTATTACTAGTTTCTTTTTTCTTTCTGCTTTCAACATACTACCGTCAATCCCCGAAATCCCAACAGCCTTAATACCCGCACGTAAAAGCATCCCTACTATTGCCTTATTTATCTTCCCGGACATAACCATCGTATAGATTTCAGCAGTTTCCTTGTCTGTATATCTGCTCTTCACACCACCAGGAGATATAATGAACTTTTGCTCTTTACCAAGTTTATTTGCTATACTAGTAACGTCTTTCCCACCACCATGTACAAGAATTAACTTGTTGTTTTCAGATATAGTTCGGATATCTGGAAATGTAGTTGAATGCAACCCATCAACTATACTTCCACCGATTTTGAGTACTATCATACTGGAGTCAAAGGAGTATACTTTAGACCTTCCGTCTCATCAAATCCACAGAGTATGTTCATGTTTTGTATAGCGGATCCCGCAGCTCCTTTCATCAAGTTGTCTGATGCAGAGAGTGATACTAGTCGCTGGTTGTCTTCATCAATATCAAATCCTATGTCACAGAAATTTGATCCAATTAGAAATTTAGGATCTGGAAATTTATAGAGCCCTTTTTTATCCCGAATAAATCTTAGGAAAGGTTCACCCCTGTAGGAATTTCTATATACCTTCCAGAGTTCTAGCTCAGACATCGGCTTTCTCAAAAAAGTATGGTTAGTGGTAAGTATGCCTCTAACAATATTAACAGCATGAGGACTCATACTCACTTTAACTGTCTTCTTAGCGATAAATCCTAATTCTTGTTCAATTTCACCTGTATGTCTATGCTTTGCTGGTTTGTATGGACGGATTACCCCGTATCGCATGGCATGGTGCGTACCCGCATTCGCTTTTACACCTGCACCCGATGAGCCTATTTTACTGTCGACTACTATATGCTCTGTGTCAATTAAATTATTTTCTATTAACGGTTTGAGTGCAAGCAATGAAGTAACAGCCATGCAACCAGGACATGAAACCAAT
This sequence comes from Nitrososphaeraceae archaeon, assembly GCA_035642715.1. Classification (GTDB taxonomy): domain Archaea; phylum Thermoproteota; class Nitrososphaeria; order Nitrososphaerales; family Nitrososphaeraceae; genus JAJNBK01. The sequence goes on from DASQRW010000088.1 coordinate 20,809, forward strand.
TGTGATTTCTTGATGTCTTCTCTATGTAATTCTGGAACTCCATACACAGACTTTGACAATAGTTCGGGAAAAGGATGCTCCCAGCCATACCACTTGACATAATCTTTTGGATTCTTCAAACGAAAATCTGCCGATAAATCTATGATCTTCATTCCCCTGCCATAAAGCTCTTTAACGATTTTGTTCGATTTTCCATGAGGAACTGAAGTAAATACAATATCACAAGAGTTTACCAATTTTTCCATATCCAATTGTGAAAAAGTAAGATCAATGAATCCTTTCAGACTTGGATGAATACGATGAACATATTCTCCAGCCTTTTGCCTTGAAGTTACCATATTGACTTCAACTTTTGGATGTACGACAAGTAATCTCAGAAGCTCTCCGCCAACATAACCAGATGCACCCACTACGCCAACCTTCATATCTATAATTTCTCAATTTCTCTGGCAATGGTACACTTTATGAATTTTATTATAGATTTTCTAATTGTTATGAAGAAAGTTGTTCATCTATATCTCATTTATGCCTGTTCCTCTTTATATATATCAATCATAGATCTAACGACCAGAGTTGGTATTATTTTTTTGCTATGCTTGTAGCATAGTCTATGATTGCACCTGTTATGTCCGCCTCAGAAACATTAGCGGCGCCTCGGAATTCGACGGTATTGTTCACTTCATGAACTAACAGGCCTCTTTTTTCGTCTTCCATCAAATCTACTCCTAAAATCCCACCTCCTACAACTCTTGCAGCCTTCAAAGCAATATCTTCGAGTTCCTTTGTGATTGGAGCTACTTCTGCTTTTCCTCCTCTAGCAACGTTTGTTCTCCATTCATTTTCAGCAGAGTATCGATAAATTGAAGCTACAACCTTTTCTCCTATTACAATGCATCTAATGTCCCGTGGTGGCCGTTTAATCATTTCCTGGACATAATATATACGTGCGAGAGGACTATCATTTTCTTCTCTCATTTCTACAATCATAGTTGCTACTTCTTCATCTCTGAGCGGAAAAACTCCCCTTCCCCATGATCCAACGATTGGTTTCAAAACAAGGGGATATCCAATCTTATTAATTACTTCCATTGCAGATTCTGCACTAAATGTAAGATGTGTTTTAGGAGTTGGTATATTGTGTTTAGCAAGTGTAAGGGAAGTTATTAATTTATTACCACAGATTTCTCCAACCTTGAATTTGTTGATTACTCTTAAACCTAAAAATTCCAAACACGCTGTCAAGTACAGTCCTCTATAATGGCTTATACTTCTCTGCAACACCACATCACCTAGATGAAAGTCTTTTCTGTTGCTTTCTGTATTTATCGTAATAGTTTTAGCATCAACAATCTGTGCCTTTAGCCCTTTCTTCAAGGCTTTATCATATAGTGCTTTTTCTTCAAAACGCACCTTATCATAGATTATGCATAATTCCACCATCTATTGTTCCCTGTCTTTGTCTACATTTTTAGCAAGCCTAGATTTCACTTTATCTCTTGTTGTTGTTGTTGTTGACCTGATCACAAAACCAGCACCATTATCCGGATTTGATAAAATTTCGTCAGCTACTATGTCCTCTAGAATATTAATTTCTGCCCAACAATCTCGGCATTCTAATTTCATTTTATGTCTTCGCCTACTTTGTCTATGGTAGTTGCTATTGAATTTGCAGTTATGGTTTGTAAACCCCATAACTCAATGAATCCCTGCGCATAAGTTTGATCGAAAGTAGAGCCCGTCGCATATGTAGCCAAATCATTTTTATAAAGAGAATGTTTTGATTCTCGTCCTACAACTCTCAGAGATCCGTTATGCATTTTTAACTTTACTTTTCCGCTAACCCTTTTTTGAGTGGCATCTATAAATCTATCCAGATCTAAACGAAGTGGATCTTGCCATAACCCAGAATAAACTAGCCAGCTCCATTGTTCGTCTACGATTTGTTTGAATCGGAGTTCATGTTTGGTTAAGACCAACTTTTCTAGATCCTTGTGCGACTCGAGTATCGAGATAGCGGCGGGTGCTTCGTAGATTTCCCTTGATTTTATTCCTACAACTCTGTCTTCTATGTGGTCAGTTATTCCTACTCCGTAATAACCAGCTTTCTTATTGACGTAATGTATCAAGTCCCTAATCTGCATTTGGTTTCCGTCTACTGAGGTTGGAATGCCATTATTGAATTCTATTTCCATATAGCCGACATCGGTATTATTGAACTTGATGAATTGAAATGCATCTTCTGGTGGCTCGAAATAAGCGTCTTCTATATTTCCTCCTTCTATAGCTCTTCCCCAAAGGTTGAGATCTATGCTGTATTTCTTTGCTTCGTCGCTAACAGGAATATTTTGCTCTTTGGCAAATTTCACTTCAATATCTCTTGTAAGATTCATGTCCCTTATTGGAGCAATAATATTCAACTTTGGATTCAGAGCGCGTATTGTAACATCAAATCTTATTTGATCATTGCCCTTTCCTGTACAGCCATGTGCAATAGCAGTAGCGCCCTCCTTAGCCGCGAGTTCTGTTGCCTTGGTTGCAATTAAAGGACGAGCAAGAGCTGTTGCCAAAGGATATTTACCTTGATATAATCCGTTTGCTTTGATGCTTGGGATTACATATTTTGTTGCAAAATCTTCTCGTGCGTCAATGTAGATGTGTTTTAGGGCACCAATTGTCTTTGCTTTTAATTCAACTGCTTCAAAATCTTCATTTTGTCCACAATCTACTGTCAAAGTTATGACATCGACTTTGTGCAAGATCTGTAAATATCTGACGCACACAGAGGTGTCAAGCCCACCCGAAAATGCCAAAATGACTTTTTCTTTTGCCAATGGTATGCGCTGTCATTCGCCACACTACATTTATAATTTTTTGGTCAGCGATGACCTAAATTATAGCGTTAGTGACATTGGTATGTGGATCAGATACTAGTATACTGTTAAAAATTGCTGATGTCAGTAAAACATTTTACGAAATAACATATTGAGTATTGAATGCTGAAAGTCTAAAAAAAGGTGATAAAGAAAGATTTTATTATACCAAAAGCTTAACGAAATCATGTACAGACGGTACACATTAGAGGAAGTAAAACGTAAGATTATTGATGTTTTACAAAGTAATGGTATGGGTCTGTCAGGAGTTGAACTTTCTAACGAAACTGGGATTAACAGAATTACAATAACAAAATATCTTGATGTATTACATACGATCGGTTTGATCAAGAAAAAAAAAGTAGGCTCCGTAAATGTGTGGTTTCTAGAAACGGGAGTAACAGACTTTGAATTTCCAATTAACTATCTTGAAGTACAGCAAAAATTTATGAATGCAATAATGATTGGTGATCAAAATCAAGCACATAGAATTATAATAAATGTAATTAATACAAATATTGAAAAAATTAGAATAGTAACTGATATCATTTTACCTACTGTTAACACTCTTAATGAGCTTTACAACAGAGGAAGATTGGGTGTAACAGAACGAATTTCCCTTTTAAACATGATATCGGAGTTAGTTGATTTACTAAAATTTAGCATACGACCAGATAGAATTAAGCCGAATGCACATGCCATCAGTGTTGTCGGCTCAGAGGATCGAATCTCTCATGCTAAGATTGGAGCTTTGGCTCTGCATATTTTGGGTTGGAATTCCTCATATATCGGCAATGTCGAACATTATATAGATCCTTTCTTTGATATTGACTTTCAACGATATGTTGCTAAAATATGGAATAACAAGAAGGGTTTGATGATCATCTTCATTTATTCATCGGAGGAAGGCTCCTTACGCTTTCTATCTGCTACCATAAAATCAATTAAAGAAAAATTGAAAGCAGAAATTAAAATGATTTTATTGAGTACACCAGAGCTGCTCTCACTATCAGAAACTGCTGGAGCGGATTATATTGCCAATGATATTCAATCATTAATTGAATGGACTGAGAATCAGTACAGAATTGAATTGAAATAAGAATCAAAATAGATTATATGGGAAATAACAATATGTATCTCAAGAGGAAGAAATGATTGCATCGTTAAGTAATGTGTATTTTATGTTGTCGTGAATATAATAGTCAAGTAGGATTGATTGTGGACAAAGCAGGGAACATTAATGCTAGTCACAATTTTTACTTAGACCCTCCAATAGATATTTTAATGATCTTGCATCTCCCTAATTTCTTTGGAAGTATTGTTACAATGGATGGCTATATATATATATAGTTAAAATTATGATATATTTTTTTGAAGGAAATTGTGCCATAACTGCTGAATTGCTATAGATCAGTATTAACAGAGAAGTTTAGCAGTAAATCTCTATCAAATATAGCGAATGAACCTCCCAAGAAATTAAGAGGATGAAGTTAATCAATATATCAACATAAATGTTAGTCATATAACTGCGATATAGTTTGTAAAAATTGTATTATATCAAACTATGTATTCTTTGTCTCCAAATTTTGAAATCTTGTAAAATGCATGTGATGAAATAAGGAAAGCAGCTAGGTTCATTTTTGTTGCAAATACTAGATTCCAGGGAGTCTCTGGATTTGGATAAGGTATGTTTATCTGATCTGTATTGAGCATTCCTTCCAGTGCGTTGTCAGTAATAAGAGAGCTCCAAATAATAAAATTGTAAATGAACTCATAGAGAGCTATCACCGCTATTGCTATGGCAATTATTTGTAAAATCGATTTAGTTGAATTTGGTATACTCGTCACCTTTTCTCCACCAATTTTAGTTACGCAATACCAAGTGAGAACCGATAGAATCATTAGATATGTAACAAGTTGTACAGATCCATAAAATGGAAATTGAGTATTGACAAGTACTTCACCAATAACAATCCTACCTGTCTTAAAATATTCTCCAGCAGCTAAATAAAGACCATAAGAGGTAATAATTATCATTCCAATAGCAGAAGCATAAAAGACGATAAGAAAAAAATTCTTTGTTCTTGAATCTTCATTTTTTAAATTAGATTGCGTCATAGTATTGTTATGTTACGCTGTTTTTTGATATAAAAATTAGGTCATAATAATCTCTAACCATTATATGGCAGATTTTAGGAACAGCCTGTTATTAGACTAATTCTAAAATCTGCCAGCGAATTTGATAATCATACCAAATCAGAATTAAATTCTAACCTTTGACAAATAGATTTCTCAAATCACTTAGAACACGCCAGATGGTTTTATTGCTTTTAAAAGATCAATTAGGTTCTTCATTGTAAAAGAAGAATAATTGGTTGTGAGCTAATTATTGTTGTAAATCATATAATAATAACATAATAATCAGAAATTAGGAATGGAAAAGAACGAGATTCTAGTGCAATTTTAACATGCAAGGCATTAACTAAAATCTGAACATGTCTATAAAGCGATAAGGTCTAATCATAGGTTAATAATATATGCAAAATGAGATAAATTGATGAAATATTCATTTTCGATATACTATTGTTCATAATATACAAAATTCTTGTTTAGATTCATGATGTCCGGTAGTTCAGTTCTTAGAACTACGCAAAGAAAGGAAATGAAATCTAAATGCATTTAAGTCTTGCAAGACTGATAGATATCTTGATTAAATGACTGGAGTAATCCGCAGTGTAGGCGTAATGGCAAAAACTAACAATATTCAGGCTGAAGACGCCGCCAGAAGGATTACAAAGTTACTATATGACAGACAAATCAAGGTTTATTGTATTTCTCCACTGCTACTGGAAAACGGTACATCAATTACTCCTGAAGAATTAAAAAGAATTAATCTTGACCTTATTTTTGCAATAGGAGGAGATGGGACTACTTTAAGAGCATTCAGAATTATTCCGTGCAAAGTACCATTATTCAGTATGAATATTGGTGGCAATAGAGGAATATTGGCAGAGGCGGGAATAGATTCAATAGATGATGCAATTAATTCAATACTCACAGGCCATTATTTTTACGATTCTCGACTAAGAATACAGGCTTCAGTAGACGGTACAACTACTCCTGCTGCATTGAATGACTTTTTGTTTACAAGAATAAATTTGACGAGAACACCTACTTTGTCTCTAAGGTTTATGAATGATGAAATGAAAGAGAGAATGGATGGTATCCTTATTTCAACTCCAACAGGGTCAACGGGTCACTCATTTTCTATTGGTAGTCCAGTTATGCATGAAAGTCTGAACTGCTTAATGATTAGTCCAATTGCATCACTTAACAGAATGCCACAGATAATAATTCCAAATGAAGAAATAGAAATCAAGAGTACTCATGATGCAAATCTAATAATAGATGGACAGGAAGTATTAATGGTGATTGCAGGACAAAGCGTAAAGATTTCGCGTTTTTATCCTGATGCACAATTTATTCGTATCCATAAAAAGGGCATGAGGCAGCTTGCAAAACTTGGCTTCTAACAAATTGGTTATAGATGCAAGCGCATTTTATTCGGGTTTTCCTTTTCTAACCTTATCCAAATGTTATACCACAAATTCAATTTTAAATGAAATAAAACATATGAATCGAAAATATGGTGCAATAGAACTTTTGATAGATTCAGATAGATTAAAAATATTAGAACCTGATAAAGAATGTCTCAGACAAGTTATTACAATAGCAAAAAAAACTGGTGATTATGAAAAACTTTCGACTGCAGACGTATCAATACTTGCTCTAGCCTTACAGTTAAAGTCAACATTGATTTCCGATGATTACGCGGTGCAGAATATTGCTGCCATTTTAAAAATTCCAGTCGGGACTATTGGAACTAAAGGAATAACAAAAGTTAGAAGGTGGATAAATTTTTGTAATGCATGTAGTAAAGCATATGGACCAAATATTAGCCAATGTATGCTTTGTGGAAATACACTCAGACGTCGTTTCAAGAATAATTCTGTTTGAGTTTTTGTGTAGGGTCATATGAGCATAACTAAATAAATAAACAGAGTATCATTATATTGAATATGCATTTACAATGCATTTTTTTCGGGTTGATTAGGAGAGCATGTTAATATATTTATGCTAATATCAGACGACGTTATATAAATTTAATAATTTGCTTTTAGATGATAGACAAAGGTCGTATGAATTTGCCTGTCAAACGGAATTTATAGAATATTATATATATTTATGTTATTTATTTAATAAGGACAACTACGATTATTAATGTAAATTATTGATACAAACAACATTCTCGAGGCAGAACATAGCGTTACTTTCTATAATAGCAGCAGCTGGAGTAACTTTAGCGGTAGTTTCCTATCAGTACTCCTCTTTTACGGCAGCTGAAATAGCCAAAATTGCTTCACAAGATGTAAAATCAAATGCTAGGATACAGGCATATGATTTATCGCGTATCCTATTTCGTAGTATAGACTCAATTACATCTAATTTGCAAATTATTACTAACTCACCAGCTATCCAAAATAATGAAACAGACTCGGCACAAATTCTTTTAACTACCGCACAAGATTCGACAAGTACATTAACAAATGCATATTATTGGCTTGATAAAGATGGTCAAGTAGTTACATGGAGTAATAGAAATGATACGATAAACCAAATTGGCGCTAATAAAATGGACTTAAGTTATAGACAATACTTTGTCATACCGAAAGAGAGGCATTTGCCATATCATAGTAGCGAAGTGGAATCTTCTGATAATATTCCTAGACTATATGTTTCTCTTCCAATACTGGATAATCAAAAAGAAGGTAAAGCTGTAGTTGGTAATAATAGTCAAGTGGAAACATTCAAAGGAGTTATCGTTGCGGCAATTAATGTAAGCACTTTAGGAAAGTTTTTGCAAAATGAGATATCGCCAGAATTTATAAGCAATGTAGGACTCATGGACAAGAATGGGCTAATTTTGTACGCTAGAAATCAATCCCTTATAGGTAAAGAATACTTAGGAAAAGAGTTTCAGTCATTGATTCCATCGGAGATAAAGGAACAATATAATGCAATTTTGGGACGCTCATTGCAAGCTAAGGCAAATGCTGAACAAATTACATTTGATGGTGAGATGACTACCATATCATACCAGCCAGTATTGATTGAGGGAAAGCATCTATGGACACTTTTTATTAGCTCTCCGCATAAGCTCGCAAGCAACGTTGGCGATCTGATAGAGCAACAAAAGAATTTTAGCACACTTATGGTTATTATAATTGGTGCAATAGCAGTTGGCATTGCATTTTTAATTTTGTCTTGGAATAGGAGGTTAGAAACAGCCGTAAATAGTAGAACTACAGAGCTCAAAAAAGTAAACCTCTCGTTAATAGAGTCAAATAAACTACTTGCTGCAGCAAACGAACAGTTGAAAGTTCATGACAAAATGCAAAAGGAGTTTATCAATGTAGCAGCTCATGAATTGCGAACTCCAATAATGCCAATTCTGGGAGAGGCAGAATTTATTGAACATCAATTCAATCATAAAAGGAAAACTGTTGAAATAGAAAAGGAACAAGTTTCAATGATTATTCGAAATGCAAAAAGATTAGATCGACTCGCCTCAGATATTCTTGACGTTGCAAAAATTGAAAGCCAGTCGCTTAAATTGAATAAAGAAAGATTCAATCTGAAGGAAGTATTAGAATCTGCTGTACAAGATCTTGTGGACTATATTGCAAACAATAATGAAAATAATCCTTCTTTGCGAGTACTTTACAAAGTCAGTGATGTTGTTGTAGAAGCAGATAGAGAGAGGACAACTCAAGTAATCTCTAATCTACTAAGCAATGCATTAAAATTCACTGAAGAAGGTTACATCTTAATATCAACAGAAAAGAAAGGCAAAGATATACTCGTTAACGTAAAGGATACTGGTGTAGGAATAGACCAAGAAGTTCTACCTAGGTTATTTTCAAAATTTATAACAAAATCAGAAAAGGGAACCGGACTCGGTTTGTATATCTCAAAAAATATCGTCGAAAGGCATGGGGGAAAGATATGGGCTGAAAATAATGCGGATGGAAAAGGAGCAACTTTTACCTTTAGTATACCTATTAGTGATTATTAATACACGTAATATTTGGCAGTTTGAATTAAAGTATCTCAAAAATTGTTTTAATAAGCATAATTAATTCTTCTTCTTTTTTAGGTTTAATAAAAATTTCTTTGCAAAATATCCAAGGATTGTATTCTTAAAATTTTAATAATATTAATGGCTGAGTGCTATGACTTTGTAATCGATTACATCTTCCAAGAAAGCCACACGATTAAATAACGCTAATTTTCAAGAAATCAACGGGCCGATAGCTCAGCTTGGTGGAGCGTTCGACTGATAATCGAAAGGTCGAGGGTTCAACTCCCTTTCGGCCCACATTGGTATTAGTTCCCAAGTAGGATTCTAGGAAAAAGAAAAAAAGAAGAAGGCTACAAAAAGAACAACAAAATGTAAAAGGAATATACCTCAACGTAGATTCAGATCCTTATGATCTATTCATGTGGTGGTGGTAGTGGTGGAGTAACAATAGACATAGATGATAATGAGCAAGAAGAAGAAGAAGTTGATGATGACATTGGATTTGAAGAAGATAACATTGGCAGTGATGATGAGGATGAAGTTGATGAGGATGGTAGCATAGATGTTGATGATGGCGGCAGTGTTGGTGATGGAGGAGATGACACAACAGAAGCAGAATAAAATAATTTTGTGGCCGTATAATTCGAAAGTGTATATTATCAATAAGTGACAAATGAAGAGAAGAATCTAATCACGTAAAATGTCTATTCCAAAGAAAGTATTGTTTATAGGACTAGCTATACTGGCACTTGGAATTGTAATACTAACTTTAGGTGTTCTACAATCACCTGTGCTCTGGCAAACATTCCAATGTGGATATGATCTCAGTCTGAACAACTCGAATCTAACTAGAGACCAAATAAGTAAATATTGTAATAATCGAATTCAAGAGACAGACATTAATTTAGAGAGTAGTGGGCTGATAACAATCGGCTTTGGAATAATTTTCATAGTTATAGGCTTGATAATAACTGCAATTGGTGGTGGCATAAGGCTTATACAAAAAAGAAGAAGAACAATCATAAGGAGAGAAAGAAGAGAAATACCATCAGCAGGAGTGAGAATAGAAATGAAGAATAATGGAGGAATAGAAAAAGACGATTGGTTCACACCTAAGAAGGTAATCGCCTATTGCCTAATTGTAGGATTGATTAGCGGCACTCTCTCTATTTTCATAAATCCGCTAATTGTACTTTCTGTCGCAGCCTTTGTATTTGCTTCAATTACAGTATGGTACATATTTGGTGATAAATTTCATAAATGGGAAGAGAGAAGAAGGACAAAAGAGAAATATTTTCTTTGATTGTATATTTGCACCTTTAATGTGACACAAGATATACACTACATAAAACAATACTAATGTTGAGCCTAAGGAAATGGCATGGGATTATCAAAGGGTAATTCTAATGGTACATCATCATCGGACGAATAATTATCGTCTATCATAATGTCTTCTTCTAATCCTGTTCCTGCGATATCATCATCGCTTTCTTGTTCGTCTTCTTCCCCTTCCCCTTCATGTTTCGCTATATTATCCTGCTTCTCATCAATTTCTTCTGTCTCGATAGACTCTGAGTCCTCCTTGATATCTTTATCTTCAAGTTCCATATCTTTCATCTCTGAAGCAGTAGCAGTTGATATAGATGCAAATACTTGACTAAAGATTATTAAACCAACTAACAATACTCCTACCAAAAGAAGATCGATAACAAACAGTTTTGGCTGCAATGTGGTGTATTTCTCTATGTTTGTTATCCGTATATTTGAATTTATGATTATAATGACTTAGATTTATATCAGGACATTCTACTAGAGATATACTATATAGACGGAAATGAGGAAAAGAACAAAATAAATGTTCTCAAATATTCTTGACTAAGAATATGCTATTCAATGAAATTATATTACTTCTAATAATATTGTAGCTGAGGATCCTCTATAGTTTGTATCAGAGAAACAACAGTTGTCAAAAGAGAAGCTAAAGTCATAATCTTCAGAAAAGTAAGACAATGATAAAGAGTTAAAGAACCTCACTATTATAATGAAAATATCAAATTAGAAGAGGAATTGAAAAAGGAAACAAATGAATAACAACCATAATTGTTGTCTTTTGGTCTAACTTAGGAGAAGATTTTCCTTTAAATAGATCTCTATGTCACTGCTTTAGAGCACCTGCGCTCCAAGAACGGACTTCTATTCACATGGGTAACGCTTCATTCCAAAAGTGTATTATTATTTAATTGTACCATGCTTAATCTTGGTAAATTAAATAGCCTAGATAGGATATTTAAGGAATAAGTAATCCTGAGGCCGGCAAAATATAATATAATAATCTATTAAATGTAACGATAGCAGATAATGATAAACAAGAGGGTCCTAATAATAGACGATGAACCGGATATGACTTTACTATCCAAGATCGTTTTGGAGCAAAATGGATTTAAAGTTGATTCATTTAATGATCCTCTGGCAGCATTGTCCAATTTCAAGCCAGATTCTTATGACTTGGTTATCCTTGATATTAAAATGCCAAACATAGACGGCTTTGAGTTGTATAGGCAAATAATGAAGATAGACAACAAAGTCAAAGCCTGCTTTTAACAGCTAGCGAAATGTATCATGAAGAATTTAGAAAACAAGAGTATTGTGCATTAGATAAAACTCTGTTTATTAGAAAGCCGATTGACAATGAAGAACTACTAAGAGAGATAAATAAAATAATGAAATCATGCTAATAAATATTGATCAGTAGTTATATTTTCATTATAAATTATATGTAAAATTCCAAGTGGAATACTCATCTTCACCTCTATGACCAGTTGCTACAGCAGTTTGAAATGGTTTAAGTTATTTACATCCGCATATACCTTACAATCAGTATTAGCATTACCTGTTGATATTTCTGATATTGTAAGCTCACCAAGTGGTATTTCAAAGATTTACAATTATTATTACAGCTAATATTTTCATTGTTTTCTTGAGAAATACTAACCAAAATACTTGCAAAGATATCTCGATCTATTATGTGCTGGAGAATCATCGAAGATAAATTGTAATTGTGCTCAATATCAATTATTACTAATCATCAATATAATGAATTCTTTTTTATGTAATCATGTTTTTTTCTGTGCCTAATTCTTCTCCTTCTTGCTTGGACTCCTTAACTACTTTGTTATCATCTGATTTATACTATGAAGTTGGTTCTGTTAGTCAGTCAATCATTTTATGTTATGAAAGCAAGAAGGCCTTTGTTTTATTATTTTTCTAATAGCATTTAGTCAATAAAATTCTTAGGTTCTGACTTTTAAATGAACTTTCAGTTGAAGGATGCATACACCTTTATGTTGGAGAATGATGGATGGTTGTTCTTCTTATCATATTCCTGGTCTTTCCAGTCATTTTTATTTAGCATTAACGTTAGGAGATGTACATTGGCTTAATAATCGTAAAACATATGTTTGGTGGACTATGATCCATCGACTTGCAGCTTACTTGACAATAGAAAAGTCAAGACATGATAATCGTTGTGATGATTAGAATTGTTTTATGCATTCCAAATTTGTAGATTTTAACATCTCATACAAATAGATATGGTAGCTTTTTCATAAATCAAAATTTTTCATTTATTTATTTATCATGGTGTTCCTGAGTATATGTAAGAGAGTGAATGTTTAAAGATGGCTGTCAAAAGAAAAATCGCTCTTGTAACAGGAGCCAATAGAGGTCTTGGATTTGAAACCTGTCGTCAGTTAGCACAATTAGGCCTTACTGTTATATTGAGTGCTCGAGATCTCGCCAAAGGCGAGACAGCTGCAAAAATATTAATTGGTAAAGGATTGGACGTAATATTTTATCAGCTTGATGTATCAGATCAAATTAATATTAGTAGGATAATACATCAAATAGAACAAGAATTTGGACAATTAGATGTGCTTATCAATAATGCAGCAATTCTCTACGACAGCTGGCAAAATGCTGTCGATGCAGACTTGGATGTCGTCAATAAAGCATTAATAACTAATCTGTTTGGGCCTTGGAGATTATCTGAACTGTGTATACCTATAATGAAGAGAAACAGGTATGGACGCATTGTAAATGTGTCCAGTGGAGCAGGCTCTCTGAATTACATGAGTGGTGGAACACCAGCCTATAGTGTCTCCAAAGTGGCGCTGAATGCACTTACCCGGATTCTAGCAGCAGAGCTTCGTGGAACGGGAATTTTGGTCAATGCAATTGATCCAGGCTGGGTAGCTACAGATTTGGGTGGTAATGGAGGACGTCCTGTAGAAAATGGAGCGAAAGGAATAGTATGGGCTGCAACATTACCAGATAATGGTCCAAGTGGAGGATTTTTCTTTGATGGCAAGCCAGCTCCATGGTAATTAATCTAAGGAAAAAGAGATACATAAAAAAATGGCAAGATCACTTCAATCGGATTTTATGTTACCCAGGAATGGAAACACTGCATAGGTATTGGCTATATTATTAATAAAATAAAAGAGAAATATTTAATTCCGTCAACCTCAGAGTCGAAGTGTGTCTGCTTTCGTAAAATCAACATAATTATGTATTATTTTGATGATTATAGCAGTTACCATTGTTCTTCTTTGAAGTTACTTCCTGTTATGAACTCGGTTTTGCTATATTTGTCAAATGGGTTTTGAATGTATTCCAAAAAAGTGAGTGAATAACAAATGGAAGCGAAAAAATAAGTAGAAAAAAAGGTGAACTAAAAATAATAGGTTCAAAAAGTCTTGACTATACATTTTTAGACAATGATTTCTTGAACCTTAAATATACTAACATTAGTCATAAAAATGATGAAGACAATAGTAATTATTTCGCGCCGAAGGACTCAAAGATAAATAAAGATATTCAACGTATAAATAAAACTGATTTAGAGATCGCAAAATCTCGCTATAAAGGAAGAATTACTGGCGGACAATCTAGAAAGTCATTCGTCTGTTTATGAATAGTAGTAGTTCTACACAATGTTAGATTTCTTTACTGTTAAAGACAGTAGAAAAAGAATGAAATTTGACTAATAGCAAGGTCTATGGTTGGAAGTCCTGCTAAACTTCTTATTTCTTCTTTCCAGACTGACCTGTACTAGAGTTGGATGGATAGGATATCGAACGCAGGCAATCAGTTTTGTGTAAGCTCTACAGGTCATTCTTTTTTTTATCTAGATCATATATTTTCATAATGCCATTAAATATGGATCTTCTTCTTCATGATGTGCAGGTTTAACATTAGGAACATCAAAAGGTATAGCATTTTGTGCTTGAGCTACTTGAATTACTTATTGGCAGAAACAAAAAGAAATTAAGAATCTTTATCAACAAATTTCTTTATTAGCCATGTATACACTCTTCGATCTATTTTTGCGTATTATCTAGTTATCCATTTCGTGATATAATACTCAGAGAGAGATCGTTACAAAGGCAACAATATTTCAATCCATGTCCTTTTAGAATTCAAGTCCATGTATACAATAATCATAGTACTTCATTGTTAAGTGTATAAATTCAGGCTGTAAAAGGGTATAATCTATCCTGCTTCTCCCCCGCCCACTGAACCTGCATAACTTGTACAAATCAGTGCTAATTTACAAAATTTCAAATGTATTTCTTATAAATATATACATTATAGTTGAACAACGAAAGGATGGAAAAAAATTTGGTTATGAGTGAATTGTTGTACCATTAGACGAATTCAAAAAGAGTTTGCTAGTATCATGACCATTGGTGAAATTAAACATATTTAAAATTGGACTGGTTCTTTCATCAAATGATTGATCCCCAATGCGACCTAGGAGCCAATTATCTTCTATAAACCGTAAAATTGACGTTTGATCCATTATTTGATGGTCTACATAATTGACTTTCGCAAAGGGAGATATGATCAACATAGGTAAGCGTCCACCATAGCCACATCGAGTTTGATAACTACCCGAGGGGGGAGTTCCACAAAGACTTTCAGCTCCAAGTAACATATCATATTTTGGATCATGAGATTGACTTACAATGGGAGGCATAACATGATCATACCATCCACCGGTATCGTCATACGTAATTATAACTGCAGTATCGTTCCATTCAGGTAGTTTCTGCAATCTGTTTATTGTATTTACTAAAAATATCTGCTCATCAATTGGATCAGAAGCTCTTGCATGCCCTGTCTGGTAATAGGGAGCCTTAAGGAAACTTACTGAAGGTAAGTTTCCTAACTCTACGGCATTCCAGAAATCGGACAAATCATATTGATGATTTGCTTGGTCTGTTTTGCCTATCATATTTATTGATGTAGGTGGAAGATGACGAGGATTAGCAGTTGAATTATAATATTGAAATGGTTCATGATGTACTACATAATCTGTAATATTATTGCCTGCAATATTTACATGAGCTGATTCACATATAGCCTTGACTTCCTCTGTTATGGCAGACGGCTTAAAGCCACCTGAAAACCAACCCCATGTTATTTCTCGTTCATTTAAAAGATCACCTATGTTCTTTCCTTTCATAGACATTTTAGTTCCATTAGAACAGTCATCAAACAACGAATCTAAGTCTCCGATTAAAGTACCGTTAGAGGCTTTTCCTTCTATATTTTCTGGTACAACACCATGTGTTTGACCAGATACAAGGTTGATGTGTCCTGGTAATGATGGACCAATAAGTGTGCTATGAAAGTTATCGCTCATTGCAAAGTATTGGGCATAGTTCCATAATGCGGTAACAGTATTACCGTCAAAATAACCCATAACCTGATTCGGATTACAATTATCCCTTATTATTCCACTTGATTCTACGAACTTATCCATGAGGCCACCATTATATGATTTTTGTATTGCAGTATAGGTATGATTATTGTCACAGGATGCAACCGTCTTAGCGTCTTGTTTATCCATTCTAAAAGGGTCAACCAAATTAGTATTATTATTCAAAAGTGCTTTAGGTAGACCATTTGTTGAAGGTGTATCAAGTAAGGCCAAAAAAGGGGGCTCTCCAGGGGAATTTTTAGCATAAGGATATGTACCAAAATAATGATCAAAAGAAATATTTTCCTGAAATATCACTATCAGATGTTTAATAGGTGTGGTGGTGGTGGTAGTCGTAATGACTGTATTAGCAGCACCTGAATTAGTTTCTGCCACGACTGATTTTATACTAATAGGATTTAATACTACTGCTGCAAGAGCACTTCCTACCAATAACATGGTTGTTGCAAATGATAATGTACTTGGGATTAAGTTTTTTTTGTTCATTTATGCCTTTTATAATAAGGTCTTATTTAAGAATTGGAATTGGAAGCCACGGTTGACAGCTAGATAAGGATAATTACATCACAGTACAGAATGGATTTTCCTAATAGTAATATGAGGCAATTATATCCAGGATTTCCTCGAGCCTATATCATGTAGATAGAGAAATCCAAATATAGAAATTAGCAGAACATTTTTTTATGCAGGGAACTAATCCTGACTCGAGTCATTGCGATATTTCTGCTTTTTAGTGAGCTCACTTCTCTTCGATAGATCAGCTTATTCCTAATTTCGTTGCGCGTCAGAAGACTTTGCATCGGTATCTTGTAGCATATCTTTTAAGAAATACTAAAGAGTCGCTATTAGCTGCTCTCTACGGCTTTTTGGAGGCTCATCGAATACTCTAGCGAGTTTATGTGCTTTGTGTTTATCGTGTTCATCCTCTTCCTCCTCTTCGCCTTCAACCCGATATACTTTTCCTCTTTTGTACATTTTTCTTCTTGTTCGTCTTCTTCTATCTCTATCTTTATTTTTTATTGACCAATTTATTCTGATCGTCTATCCCCTTGTTGAAAAATTATCTGAGCGTATTGCTTGAGTATGTTGCGTGTGTTCATATATAGAGTTACTTTGAAACCAACTACTATGTACCTTGTGTTCTCTTAGTTGGTAACGTTCTATCAGTTTAACCATCAGTATAGACTCGTAGTCTACTGTGTATTATAATTTAAGTGAGCTAATTTGGGTGATGAGTAATGGCTGCGTAATGAAATGTAATACAGGTGTATAGAGCTGTTTCGCTTCTACACTATATACCACAAATTAATTAAACTTGTCATCAATTTGACTTTTTTGTAAGCCATGAATGATTGTATAATCTCTTTTTTACTAAGATCTTGATAATCGTCGAGTAGTTTACCGAGGACATCTGATATACAGTAGCAACCAAGAAAAATATCTGACAGTAGATAAAGAAGATCAGAAGAAATTGATCCATAGCTAACAAAAGGTGACAACTTGCTCGGGATTCAAGGTTGGGCTTAGATAGAGATAAAAGATACTATATTATCTGCCTATGCGCCAATTATGATCCTTTTATTTTTTTGGCTTCTCAATAATGTATAGATAAAGTTAAAAGATTTATGGTCCTTCCAATTTGATAAGCGTTCCAACTTCGGATTACTATATAGCAAAGATGGAGACTGAGCAGTAGACATATTTATCAATTTTCTATATTACGGCAATTAGTCTTCCATACTTGAAAAACCAAGATACAAATAATCGTATCGTCAATAATCAATAGATGAATAGAATAAGCGTGCTATATGCAATAGCAATCGCTACATTAACAACGGCCATCGTTATTACAGGTGCATTGTTGGTTAGTTATAAGGAAAATCAAGTTATGGCATACTCTAGACCCTATGATAAAGGAAATTACACTTTTGGAACAATATCTAGTATACAAAATGATGAGAGTGGCAATCCAGCTTGAGTGGTCTCAGGTCATTGGAAGGCTAATTTATTGAGCAATCAGTCTAACGTTAGCAGTCAAGGAAATATATCATCGTCTTCAGGTCCTACGTTTAATGCATTCGTTGAGATGATAATGCTGAATGGAACGGCAGCTCACACTCATACTATTACTAATTTTGTCCTAGCAAATACATCGATGCCAAACAATATGACAAGAATATTTAATGGAACGTCCACAGCAAGTATGAGAGAAGGGCCAGTTACAGATATACCGACTGGCATAAGCATTCTGGGAGATAAAGTAATAAGTATTTGGCTTGATCCTTCAAAGATAAATAATCACTTTGGAAATACACCAATCTATGGCACAGTTATGAATGAGCATGGAGATAGACAAGGTTATTCAAAGGGTAATAATACTCAAAATGGAAAGTAATATTTGGGCAAAATAATAAAGACGTAAATAGAAAGATAGCAGATAGAGTAACTTAATAATATTTTCTTATTTTTCTTGGCTCTGTTCACTTAACACTATGGCAAGTAATCATTCTATTATGCATATGGATGAACAGATTAAACCAGTTTGTGATATGTTGTAGTTTACATCTTCTTCCTTCTTCCCTTTCTTTTCTACATGGAAAATAGTCATCAAAACTTTCAGTTCTGTCCTTAACATATTGAATGGTTCTTTCAATTATACTTTTTTCATACAGTGAGTGAATATGGTGTTGTAGTTTCAGGAATCTACAGGCTTGTGGATACCATGTACCACCATCAGTAGAAACAGGATGTTTTCCATATTTCTTTACTAAGGAATGTATAAAGTGTTCAGCAATAAGCATACTCCTTTCATAGGATATATGTATTCCAAGGATTGTCTTATCTTTAGGCTCACTAGCAATCCATAACCAAACAAATTCACCACCTACTTTGATCAGAGTTTCATCAACTATGAATTCATAAATCCTTCTTTTCGTATGAAACATCTTTTCTGGCTTGTAATGCTGAATCCAATTCCAGATAGAGACATGGTTTCTCCTTACAAACTCAGACAAACATTTGGATGTCTTTCTTAAAGATAGACCTGAAAAGTACAAGTGCAATGCATAGAAAATGTACTTTGAAGATGTCCTATTTCTTCTTAAGAGCATAATGGAAGTAGAGAATATCTTCAGCTATAGGTTTATCGTTAAGTGAACAGAGCCTTTTTCTTACAAAATAATATTTATATTCTCAAGAACGCATTTGAAGGAAAATGGGGATTTGCTGGATGTGTCTTTGGTTAATTCTCCTCATTCGTCCTAGAGATAATTACTGATATTCTGATAATATTTCTATTTCACTGTTTCCCTGGATTATCAAATTCAGAGCGAGAAGTTCTACAAGTTACCAAGCAATGAAATTCTAAAGAATAATACTTAAATTTAATTTTTGCATTGTCTGTTCGCTGCTTAATGTTATTACGCCATAATCATTTATATAAAACAACTATAATTTGAACGCATATGACCAGAAGGGTTAGCATAAGATCAGCTGTTACTTTGTTAGCAATTATCCTTTGTTTTGCAATAACAAACAGCATCATCACTTCATCAGTTTATGCACAACAACCGCAATACTCTTTTGTTAAAAAATGGGGTTCAAATGGCATGGGTTTTGGTGAGTTCTCGCAACCAATCGAAATAGCAATAGACTCGGCAGGAAATGTTTACGTAACAGATTTCACTAGTGCGTCTAATAAAGTACAAAAGTTCACAAATAATGGTACATTCATCACATCTTGGGGATCGTTAGGATTTGGAAATGGATACTTTTCTAATCCAATTGGCTTGGCTATCGACTCCTCATCAAATGTCTATATTGCAGATTTTGGTAACCCGGATACAGCGGTACAAAAGTTCACAAATAATGGTACATTCGTCACATCTTGGGGTTCCACAGGTTTAGGAGATGGGCAATTTATAAACCCTGCTGGCATGGCTGTTGATTCATCAGCCAATGTATATGTTGGTGATTTTGGAGAAAATAACCGCGTACAAAAATTTGATAGCAATGGTGACTTTATAACAAACTGGGGAACTCCTGGCACTGGTGATGGGCAATTCATCACACCTGCAGATATAACTGTAGACTCAAAAGGGAACGTGTATGTAGCAGATGGTGGAAACAACAGAGTACAAAAATTTGATAGCAATGGTAACTTTATTACTAAATGGGGAACTCCTGGCACTGATGATGGGCAATTCGCTAGTCCTGCCGGCATAACTGTAGATTCTTCAGATAATCTTTATGTCACAGATACTGGCAATGATAATATACAAAAATTTGATAGCAATGGTGACTTTATTACTAAATGGGGTTCCAGTGGTAGTAATGACGGCCAATTCCTAGATGCATTAGGTATTGCAGTAGACTCAACTGGTAATGTGTATGTAGTAGACGGTGGAAATAGCCGCATACAAGTATTCGCTCCATCCTAGAATTCAAAGTTATGGATACAATAATTTATGGATTTGTCTGTAATCACTTAAATGCAACATTAAACAATAAGTACATATTCATTTTACTTAGTAATTTAAACTAATAAGATTTCCATACTCATGTACTTTTTAGTAAATTATTGTATATTAACAGTAAAATAGCAGTGAAAAACTAATATTTATTTATCTTCTAATTCATGTTCTTTTCAATCATGTTCAAGTTCCTCAAATCAAATTTGTAAAGTATTTTTGAGTAATGAATTTCCTTCTACTATCAAGTATAAGATTTAATGGCATTATGCCTATATCATTTCCTCTTTCTGTTTTTGTCCGAATTGTATCTTTTCGGTCTAGATATATCGGTAATGTGTCTATTAATCAAAATCAAGGAACTAACATAATGGCATTAGATGATTAACGTACGTCATTAAAAAATAGCCGGCTATTGCTATTTCAACTTAACGTTGACCACTCTAATCAGGATTATGACTAGCCTGAGTCATTCTCATAAAAATTGCTTTGTTATGCAAATTGCTTCTTCTTCTTCTATTTTTCTATTATTCTCTCAACTTAGATGTTGATGATGGTACTAGGGATTCCCTTCTACCGG
>DASQRW010000089.1:0-14388 GCA_035642715.1 Nitrososphaeraceae archaeon
TTCTATATGAAAGACCAAGAAAATATAAGTATAGACCATAACCAATATCTTTTGCAGACGTCCTATTTCTTTTCGTAACTATCAATACAAGAAATAAAGAGTGTCTGAAGCTATAGATTTTATTGTTAAGTTAACAGAGCCTTCAAAGAAAGTCATACTACATAAATACAAGCTATACAACCAAGTTTTTTATTTCATTTTATAAATCATAATATTTTATTCTAATAAATATTGCAAAGAGGAATCACAATAACAATTGTAGTTAGGTTGATATATACTGCGAATGTTGTTATATTCCATCGAATCACCTTTGGCATATACTAATGATATTAAATATAAAAAATATGGAATGAACACATCAAAAGAAATTGTAGCATCAGCATCAGCATTCTTATTTATTGCTGCTGCTGCTTCATTCGCATTGAATCCAATCACATTGGAAGTATACTCAGAAGAAAACAGCAACAGCACTGTTGTTGTAAAGGAGCAAGGCTCTTATGTAGACTCGCTAGGTAGACTTAACGTTGTTGGAGTAGTATATAACGATGCAAAAAGCCTGTTAGTGTTAAAGTAGGATTAAACGTCATGAATGATATTGGCAATAGTCCTGCTTCTTCAAACATGATTTTGACTAATGATACTTATGCAAGAATAATTTATCCATCAACCAGCGTACCTTTTAAATTTGTGTTGGAATCAGGACAACAACCTAGTGGTAAATCATTCATAGGAAGCATAACAGAGGTTGATGCAACTTATTATGATGTTCTGCATTTGAATTACACAAACATGGCAATAGGAACTGATAAGGCACTTTTTGGTGGTGTGAAGAATGTTGCACCATTTGCTGTCCACAATGTATCTGTTTATGCATCAGTTCATAACGATAATGGATATCAGATAGATTCTGTTAAAAGCAATGTCATACCAACCATAAATTCCGGAGAAGAGGTTAAGTTTATGGTTATGCCAGATAGTTCTGTGAAACCAGATGTCTATTTTTACAGTTGTGCTGGTGTAGAGCTAGATCCTCCAATTAGTACTATCAATACTGGTGATGGTGGATTTATTGCTTATGATCTTCGGGGATTAGTAAAAATAAGCAAACTTGCATATGAAAATTCTAATGATAGTATAGTATTTTCAGTAGATCATTACAATCCAGCAGGTGGAAACATAACGCTTAAAATACCACAGATGGTCGACAATCATAAGATAAATGTACTGATAGATGGAAAGCTATATGAAAAAGCAAAAATAAACATGGATGGAAAAACAATGAGTATTGATATAGTTATACCTCCAGAAGAGCATAGTATACAGATAAAAGGGGTCGCAAACAGTATCTAGGAAGGAAAAATTTATTTTGTTTTTTCTCCAGTAGTAATTCCTATTATCAGTCTGTTATATAGCAAGACCGTAGGCAGGCACAATAGCTGTAAGCATCATAGCAGCCATTCCAGCCGTCTAACTTCCAGTGAATATTGCAATTGTTATTAGATCCAATATTATCATTTAAATCATCATATATGACTGCTGTCTTATTGATATTAGCCAAGCTATTGTAGAAGTCAAATAAGGAAATAAATATAATTTTTTGAATTCTATCCAATTATTTATCCCACATATGATGATATACTATAATACAAGAATTTGGTTATGGACCTTTAAATTCTACCATAGAGTAGAAAGCATTCTTGCCTGAATCATCAAAATAAAGATTTGGTGTCAAAATGCGCATTATCTTCGTCTTGGCTGCTTCTGCAATTTTCCATATGAATTCATTTGGCAGTTGTATCTTTTTGTGTTTTACTCTTCTCTCGTAACAGGATTTATAAAACTTTCAACTTGTACCCCAGCAATATCTTTTATGGAAAAACTACTTCTTTTACCATCTATTTTGACTTTGATCATTTCAAATTTTGGTTCAAGAGATATTTTATTGTACCTGCAAATAGTGCAAATGCCCCACTCATCCTTTGCTTGACCTGAAGATATACTAATCAGAGCCTGTCTTTGATACTTATCAGATTTATTTGTGATGAAAATCTGTGAAGTACCATTGCTTTCGTGAACAGCTTTAATCAGTAATAATACGGGTTTCTATAACAATAAAACTAAATCAAAATAGAAATACTGGAGAGGGGACCTTTTTTTCTTATTTCCATTTTCCCACACGCTGCTCCAAATATAATCCAACCCCATATAATCAGCTTTATAGACAATATTTAATAGAAGCATTATAAGAAAACAGACGAGGAGATGTCAAAAGAAAAAATAGATAAGAGGCTTGGATATTGGGCTTCACAAGAACAGTATTCTATGCAAGATTTACTAAAGTTTGTAATTGAAGCTGAAAAATATGGGTTTGATAGTTGCTTGACTAGTGATCATTTTCATCCTTGGTGGCATGATAATGGATATGGTAATTTTACTTGGATTTGGATAGCAGTAGCAGCTGAGCGAACCGAAAGTATGCAATTTATAACAGGTGTAACTGCAGCTGTATATCGTTATAATCCAGCTATAATTGCACAAGCTTTTGCCTCTCTTGATGCTCTATATCCAGGCCGAATTGGTCTTGGCATAGGTACAGGTGAAGCTATGAATGAGGTCCCTTTAGGATTTGATTGGCCTGATGCAAAAACGAGATTGACAAGAACCACTGAAGCAATTCAAATTATAAAAAAGCTTTGGAAAAGAGAAGGAGAAGAGCAGGTAAAGAAAGGTAAAGAAAATGTAAGAAGTTATGATGATAATGATCATGATAATGACGGTTTTTTGCACTTTAACGGTAAATACTTTAGAATTAAAAATGCAAAACTGTACACTCCTCCTTCGGGGAAAATACCCCTGTACATGGCAGCCAGTGGAGAGGAAGCAACAAGAATTGCTGGACAATATACTGATGGTTTAATTACAGTTCAAAAACCTGATAAATCAAAAGAAATATTTGATATATTTGACAAATCTGCTAATGAGCAAGGAAAAGATCCTAGATCTTTAGAGAAAATAGCCAAGCCTAAAATATCTTATTCAGAAGATTATGATAAAGCTTTTAAGGCTACAGAGTTTTGGCGAGCTTCTTTAATAGAAGATATATTTGATTTAGACATAAGTGATCCAAGAAAACTAGAGCAAAAGGCAAAAGAAGAAGTTCCAGATGAAAAAATGAAAGAATCAACGTTGATAGTTACTTCAATTGAGGATTTAATCAAACCTATAG
This sequence comes from Nitrososphaeraceae archaeon, assembly GCA_035642715.1. Lineage (GTDB taxonomy): Archaea > Thermoproteota > Nitrososphaeria > Nitrososphaerales > Nitrososphaeraceae > JAJNBK01. The sequence goes on from DASQRW010000089.1 coordinate 3,227, forward strand.
AAGAATATTTCAAGGTTGGCTATACAAGAGTATATGTACATAGTACCAGTCCTAATGAAATAGAATTTATTCAAGCCTTTTGCGATAAGATATTGACATATTTTAATGATATGACTAAGAGATAAATAACTACAACATTAGTGAATTTCCTTATTTAATAACAATAACGGTACGCAATTCCTCCGATTTTTTGTAAAATATAATAACAGCAATATTACTGTAGGATTACTAATTCTCAATTAAGCACTCATCATCACATTATCAATGCTTTCAAGAAATTTTTTTGCTACTTCTTCTTTGAATAGGTAATTATTTCTAAATTCCTATATCCTTTGCCTTTTCTACAAAATTAAAGGTCAAATTTTGTCCAGCCAATTTCCTGATATCTATTGATAGTTCTTTTTAATATCGAATCTTCAAGTCTTGCGTCTATACTCTCTTTTGAAATATTTAGTCAAATAAAGCATCCTAGTTATCTAAATAATCCCTGAGTTTATCAACATGAGAAAAAAGTCACTTATTAATCTAAGAGTATATTTTTAACCTTGAACATAGGCAGACACAATAGATTTGTCTTTGAGTAACATACAAATTATATTTTAAACAATAATATCTATTATTCAGAGAATATCATCCTATACTAAAGTTATATGATACTTTATAAATAATATATTATAGTTAAGTATTTATAATAATAATTATTCATTCTCCTTTTATTTAATATTGCGTTAGCAACATAGAGAAACATCGAGTTGATATGTCAGACTTTATAACAGGGACTATTCACATGGCATGTCAGCATCAATGTATAAAGTGTGGGATGTTATATTCTTGTAAAAAGATTCACGGTAATTGTGGAATGCCATTTCACCATGGCAAATGTTTCTTATGTAGTTAAGATATCTTGCTCTAGAATAGGAATATTTGTCATCAAAATGATAGGCAATGTCTACTTACGATGCAAATCTATAGTTAAAGACACTGGCAAATATCTTTAATGTCTGTTTTTTACTATATCTGTCTTGGCTGCTATTTGCTTTGCTAATTGTACAAGTATTTAAGGAGCTAATCAGTATTTGGATCTGCCCGTTTTTCTTGTTGCACAATATAATTGATTATTAACCGTTACTAGTATATGCCTGACATTGTAGAGATGGATTGACCATTTAGATATCTTACCTACTCCATTCTAGAAAAGTCATCAGATAACTAATTGTAAATATTAGTTGTAAAGCTAGGCTATTTGTGTATTCATTAGCACATTATCTTGCAAATAATATAATATATGAATGACCAGATAAAACAGGATAACGATGCAGATATTGATGGTATGTACAGAATATCCACCTATCCCAGGAGGTATAGGACGATATGCTTCACATCTGACAAATGCTCTCTTAAAATTAGGACTTGATGTCTACGTTGTATGTGATGAGAAAGGTGATGGACAGTATTCTGGCCTTTATCCTTATAACCCTCATAATTCAGATGTGCTGTTAAAAATCGTTAATGACCTAAAGCCTGATATTGTACATGTACAATTTGAGGCTGGTTTATATGGATTAATATGGGATACAAAAAATCCAAGAAAGGTTGGGACATATATAGACCAATTTTATGTTAAATGCAAAATTCCAATCGTAACAACTTTTCACTCTGGACCAATTACTCTGAGCCAATGGATAACCCCGTCATCATTGGTTAAAAAAAGCGGTAAGATGGGAAAATTAGGAATACCTTTGCGAGCATTGCTTAGATATTGGAAATATTTTTTAAATTATCAGGCTTTCAATAACATAACCAAAGAAAAACTTAGGATGAGCAGAGCAGGCATAGTCTTCTCACATTATATGTCGAAGTTGCTTGATCATGATGATGGTAGTAGTAGATGTCATGTAATTTATCATGGATCTGAGCCAGCCATATATCCTCCATTAAACAAGAAAGAAGCACGGGAAAAATTCTCTCTACCGCAAGAAGATGGACATCGAATAGCTTTAGCACATGGATTTAGAACAGCTGGTAAAGGTTGGGATATACTAAAGAAAATGAATATTCCAAAGGGATGGACATTAGTAGTAAATTCCTCTAAAGATTATTACAATAAAGAGAACCTTGAATTGAGCTGGCAAGGAGCAACCAATATCCTAGATTTAAGACGTGGTTACCTTAGAGAGGATGAACTCTCTACATTATTCTATGCTTCTGATGCTGTCATATTACCATATAAAGTAACTGGTGGTTCAGGTGTAATGTTTGATGCTTTAGCACATGGATTACCATTTGTAGCAACAGATTTAAGATTCTTTAGAGAATTTGCTGCTCAAGGATTGGGAATAACTGCCAAAAGAAATCCTCATGAGTTTTCGAAAGGATTAGAGGACCTTCGTAGTAACTATGTCAAATACAAAGAAGTTGTTAATACGTTTAAGGAAAAGCTAAAGTGGGATTATGTTGCTAAACAGCATTCTACGTTATATCATGCAGCAGCAGCACGGAGAGAGTAGCAGCATCGCGCATCAGAGCCGGCCCATACATAATACCACACCATAATATTGTATGATATAATTGGCGGTAACAGAAGAGCAAGACCTTTTAGCCATGTTCTTCTATGCGCTAAAGCTCCAGAAATAAATAGGGCAATATCCTAGACAATTTAAGGTTTTTCTTGGCTTTCAAACTACGAGGGAACATTTGAAAAACAGGAGGTTGTAAGGCTTTTGCTATTGGAGTGCTTCGATATTATTTTCTATAAAAAGCACAGGAGTAGTGTCAGCAGTAACCAGTAATACAATATATTCTGTATGTATTAGTAATGGATCTTTATAATAGTTAGTTGGGAGGAGAGACCTGCGGCCCCATTAACGACATGGGTTTCAATTATTACTATTACAAAACATTACATTAATACTCTAAATGCCTTCTTCAATATGTATAACCATGCATAGATTCAAATAAATAAATTTGTTAACAAGTATATGCATATGATTTCCAAGAATTGCGAAAAAGCAGATCACAGTAACTGCACTGCTCAATTCTATGATAATGAGAACAATAATCGATATCAATGTGAGTGCAGTTGTCATGTCCAAATCCTGTCACCTGAAGATTTGCAGGCAGAGAAAGATAAGCAAGGAATAACAAAAGGGGATGAACTAAGGGCAGAGACAATGATATAATAATCAAATTATTAGTTAGTTCAATTCGTCATAACGACTTTTAATCATTATGCTGTATTCACTTGCACTTTTGTAGGAAGGAAGCACTCAAGTAAATTAAACTCATTACTAGAGGGGCATATTAGAGATAATTTACAATTCTATCTTCTTAACATTTCTCTTCAATAGAGAACCCACATCATAAGAATTAATAGAAAATAATTCCGATCTGACTTGTAAAATACATGGTGGTAGCAGCAGAACAGAAATGGATATATCAGATCGGATCAGTATATGCATTTCTTGTTGTAGTTTAACTATATTTTGCTTCCGTGTAAAATAAAAGTATTCAATGCTATTTATTGGTTAATTACTCATTATTAGCTAATTTCTATTTCTTACTAATGTTTTTCTACTATGAAACAATAATGACACTTTTATTATAAATATTTTGATGTTATATCAACATACAATATATAATATTCGATTCTGTTTAAATCTAAATTCTCTTCTTTTGATCTTACCCATTTTAGTTAGTGCGCTATGACGTAATGCACATATCAGAATTCTCTACTTTCACTGGAATAGGATAAATGTTAAATTCTGATATACTATATATGTAATCCAGAGATAGAAATTTTATAAATGCTATAATATTAAATTGTCAAATATTATTATTGCTATCATAGTATATGCCTTCGTCTGACAAAGCCAATAGACGGCGAAAAGAAGAGGGAGGAGAAGGTAAAGAGGAAAAATCTTTCCGACCTAAACTCAGCGATTTTAAAAGAAAAATAGGAGAAGGTGAAGATAAGAGCTCATTGCCACACTCAAGAGGAATAGATAATATGAAAAGAAGAGAAAGACTAGAGGAAAAATCCTTTCAAGCTAGACGTATGGATGATATTTTTGAAGATTTCCGAAACAACATTGAAAGTATATTGAATCCTTGGTCATCATCATATCTGTGGCATTCTCCTTCTAAGTTAGAGATGGGAGAAGAAGAAGAAGCAGAAGAAAAAGATGAAGAAATAAGAAGAACACCTCTATACGATATGGTTGATAAAGAAGATAGATATGAGCTAGAAGTGGAGTTACCTGGAATAGAAAGAGACAAGATTCATGTTAAAGCAACAGATGATTCTATTGAAATTTCGGCTGAACAATTAGAGAAAGAAAGAGTCGATGAAAGAAAAAAGAAATATGTATATAATGAACGGTCATACAGGTCTTTCTATCGTACAATTCCAATTCCTGAACAGATACTGTCATCAGAGGTTACTGCTAAAATGAATAATAATGGAATATTACGAATAGATCTTCCAAAGAAGATGCCTACTAAACCTAAAGGAGTTAAAGGTAGATCTATAACGGTAGAATGACAGTTTGAAATACAGGAAGGTAGAGACACATATACTATAACTAACTCTTCTTATTTTTAATGACTCGGATCGATAATATTCTTGATAAGTTTACCTTAATCTTTTTGATTCTAAGTAAAACCTAACAATAAACTGACAAGAGCGAACAAAGGTGTATATTCGAAAGACTATGGGTAAATTAATGAAATTTAAGAACATAATTTTTAGTTTTATCTTGTATATATTAGTAATAGTAGTAGCCAAGATTCTATTCATCTGTTTCTTTTCTAACCTTGTATTTTATAAAAAAGAAAGCGTCAAAGATATTTGATGAATATAAGTGATCTTCTTCTTACATTTTAGCCTTCAAGCATACAATGTTTTGTATGTATAGCTGAGATGGAATTTGCTTTCCAGATTTACCAATACTACTCTATCCACACTTCCTTATGGTCATCACATGATGAAAATATCTGGACTCTACAGACACACAATTTTTTTATTTTATCGGTCACGACTTCTAATTGTGCTGGTGCCTCTTGATGTAATCTGTTTATCATATCATATAGTTCTGCAAGAAAAGTCTCTGCTGATTTATTTGAAATAGTAGGCATATCATGTTGTATCTGTCTGAGTTCTACTTTACTACATTAAAGCACCATTTAATAACCAGTCTATGTATTTTCTTTGTTTTTCTCTTCGAATTTTCTTTTGCATCCATTATTTTTAGAAAAATATCTATATATTGTGGAGATAATGACACATTGTGTTCCTATTAGCATAAATACTATATATGAAAAGTGCTTAATAAGATATGTAAATGATAAATATTTTAGATTAAATTCTAATTTTAAACATTGATAAAGTGTGCAATTAGAAAGGTACGCATAAGTTTTTTATAATTTGAAGATGAAAAAAGAATGTATGACATTCTAAATCTAAAATAAAGTCGTTGAATTATCTATGCTTCATCCTTCTTCCTCTGCCTCTCCTTCACCTGAAATTTGTCCGCGAATTTCTCCCAGTGGAAAATCCTTTGTATGCACATTAACATATGCTGTTCCATTATCCATAATGTCAATTAGATCAGCTAGTTGTTGTCCGGCCAATGGTCCTTCTAGATTGGCAGCAGTGATGTTACCTTGTGACAAAAGTCCTTGTGATATACTTGCTGGCATGGTAGCATTGTATAGCGTTACTACAATCTTTCCATTTACTCCTTCTTCGCCTCTATGTATATGAGCTGCTGTGGCGTTGGCCAACTCATCGACACTTAATAGATAGCCTGATGATTGATTAACAGTAACAAGATTAAAAGTTCCTGTTGCCTCAGTATCTACGGGTGGTACTTCATCGTCTCCTGTAAGTTCTGCAGTGAAAGTTTGTTGTCCAAGTGCTGAATTGATAAAACCATTTGTTGCTATGCTCCCCAGCGCTACTATAATTGCTATTGTAGCTAATGTTACTTTGATAGACATATGTATTACCTAAACAATATAATTAATAACTATATGTCATTATTAATGGCATTTAGATATAGTTAATGTCTTAATAAAGGCATTTGTACTCTATTTTATATCATTTGTTGTTCTAAGTGAGCAAAGAAGAACTTTACATCATATTTTGACCATTTGGAAAGTGGATTTAAGGGGAATATATAGATAGATAGATAATATAATAATAATAAAGATGTAAATGTATCTAATAAGCATTATTTTGGAAGTAATGGCAATCTACAATACTTTTAATCTGAATCATGCTTTTTCTTACCATACTTTATTTGAACATCTACTAACCAATCAACATCAGATAGTGATTTAGTTAATTTTGCAATCTGTATTACATCCCTAATGTCTTTAGACTTCATCTTATTCCATACTGAATAGCCAATTTTTTCTGCTATAGGTATATTCAAATGATATCTCTTTACAATCAACCTTCTTGTAATCTCCATAAATTCTTCAAAGGTATATTCCTCTAAATGCAATTCCATAAATCTGGATCGTAATGGCTTTGATAATTTGCTAATTTCATTACTTGTCGCAAATATCGATAGATACATCTTTTTTTGTCTTGTTCTTCCTTTTTTAGTTTCGGATAGAATGCCTGTCTCCATAACATTAAGTAATGTTACCTGATCGCTTTTTTTCAACTTATCAATTTCATCGATTAACAGATATTTAGTATCATTACTGAAAAGATAGCTAATCATACCAGCACCTGAAGCACCAACAGCATCTATAAAATACGCATGATCTAGTCCTTCCATCATTTCTAATAGAAAAACTGTTTTAGAAGAGGCTGGAGGTCCTGTCAATAATATATGTATGGGCTCTTTAGATACTATTGATTTCATAAATAGTTTCTTTATATCAGGATATCCTACTATATCAGAAAAGAATTTTTCCTCTGGAGGAAGGCTTGGTTCGTCTTCTAATCCAAGTACTTCGTCTATTTTCTTGAATAAGTTTTTGAACACTTCTATCTTGCCTTTTTATTTTACTGTTATATTTATGAGAGAATGTATTAAAGGCTGTGGTTTGAGTTCTGAACATTTTGAATCAAACACATATACACGTATACATATGCGCTCTCATATGTATGACGGATTGCTTGTATTTTTATAAAATGCACACATACATACAAAGAACAATTGCGCTCGCAAGAGATGAACCCAACAATAGCAGCAGCAATTGTTATTGTTGTCGTTTGCAATCTATCACCAGAATATACTTAGCGCTTGGAACATAAAAATATTATAGTTGTAATAGTAGAACATTTTTTTCCAATACTAGTATTGCAATTTCTATTTTGCTACTGCTGCTGCTTTTGTTTCGAGCGCATGTATAGATATCATTAAAGGTAAAGAAGCAAGAAAGAGAAGGGAAGATTTAGCATGTTGGAAGAACAAACAGAGATTGATTGCAAGTATAAATCAGAGAAATTTGATCTTCAGGAGAGTATAATTATTTATAGTTGAGATCAACCAACATAACTTGGAAATCTGAACAATAAGAATAAAAAAGACATATCACATTATTCAACTAGAACTAAAAAAGAAGTGAATTGATTCAGAAAAATAATAAATATAATGACTAGAAATAATAAGAATCGAAAAGTACTAATTTGTATATACACAAATAAAGAAATAAATTGAAAATCATGAATAGGTTATCACATATACAAAAATAGATGAACCTTTATTTCACATGACTACCAGTAAATGGCAGGCCTTCTACATACAGGAGATTAATCCTATCGAACCCACCGAGATGTCAATAGGTACGCTCTACACTTCATATCCTAAATTATTTATAATGTGAAGTTTATATTACATATCTCTGGATTAGGTTTATTTCAATGAGTCTTGAAAGAGAAGTTGAAGAAATGATTAATGACTTGATGAAAAGAGAAGGATGGACAAAATCTCATACTTTATCTATCCTTCGTAGCAAATTTGAAAGTGAGGAGAGGTATCAAGAAGTAGAATATGTAGATAAGCTTATTAAGAAAGAAAAAGAAGAAGAAGAGAATAGGAAAAAGAACAACAATATCCAATTTCAAGAAGATTATTGAAAAAGTCTACAGCAAAAAGATTGATTATTTGAAAGACCAGAAGACAAACCAATTTGGATTTAGGACATTAAGATTACAAGAAGCAAGAATAAATAGAAAAGTTATTTTTGCTTTAACCACAATACAAAATGAAAAAATTCCTTCATCAAATCTAGCTAATCTGCTTGCTAATTTATCTTACACACATTAAAGTAACAGTGCAGTATCGCGACTGGGATTACAATTAAAAACGATAAAAAAAGAAATGATAGTTTACATATTCCCTGTCTGTTAAAATAAATTTTGAATCTCTCCAGTATATATGTTGGCTTTAAGACTGTATCTAATGTACCACTACCATCACCATCATTAGATGCTTTAAACAATGTGTTGTTTGTTTGTTGCTTACCATATAACTTAATTATCTCCGGAAGTTGTTATTTTGACATGTGGTATAGTTGCTCTTATAACAGCGTAAACAGTTTATAGAAATGACAATGATGGAGCTGCTATGTTATTGTTGTTAGCTAAAGGATTTTTCTCTCTCTTTTTAAGAATCCAAAAATACCTCCACCGATTTAGACCAATTTGAGCACGAAACATGTTGTGGTAGAGATAGTGGAGGTAATTATCATATACTTGTAGTCAGAGATCGATTGATTGTTATGGTTGTAAGTGATATTCTACAAGAAGAAGAGATGCATGAAAACAGAAAGAGCATATTTTAAAGTAGTCGGAATGTATTGTACAAGTTGCAAACCAATTATAGAAAAACAATTGAAGGATGAAAAAGGAGTAAAGAGAATAGATATTGATTATATGACAGATAGTGTTTTAGTAGAATTTGATCCATCAATTATAACAAAAGAAGAAATTAAAGATAGATTGGAGAAGTCAGGCTATAATTTTGTCAGAACTGCTCGACGAATATAAGTCATGTCTTGATAATCCAAATACTTAGAGTACTGTGGATTGTATTATTACCTTAGAGAATAGTCCAACTTATTTTATACAAATATTCCTTCGTTAAAGTTCTTCAATCTTTGTATCGTTGAGAAATTCTTTGTTATTATTATCTATCTATTTTCTACTTTGTTCAATGCCTTTTTCCTTTTAGCACTGGTTCCTGTCTCTCTAGTACCTAGGATATAATTTCAATTAGCCTTGCTTTTCTATTTGAATCAGGTTTTGGTCTTCAATCTTCCTAATCTCGATAAAATCTCTGCTGCTACTAGTTCCACTAATAATTATTCCCAGTTGTGCATCCCAGCCATCTACTCCTTCATCTAGAACTTTGGATATAACTATGGCATTGTACCTTCCATCTTTAAATCGCAGTCAGTTAAGGGCGGAAGGCAGTGTGTGTTTTAACTGACATAACATAACACCTACAGACGTGGTAGCATTCTACAATATGAGCGATCCAAATCTAACAAGGAGTATTTAATTAAGTGAGGTTTTTATACAGATTCAAAGTCTTGCTGTTATTCTCTCTTTTCTTGCTTCTTATTATTGAATATACTGGATATTGCTGATATTTGAGCTCATTAATTGAATATTTACCTATTTCAGAGAAATAGTAATCATTATCAAAAGAAGATCTTGTCATTTGATATAAATCGCTACCTATAACCATCCCATTTATAAGTGCCATAGAGTTTATCTTTGCACATAGGCTCACTGTTGGACCAAACAAATCATCGCTTGTAGAAGTCATTGACTTAGCCATCTCTACTCTGCCATAGTCAGCACTAATCCTATAATTGAGACTAGGTAATCCTTCTTCTTGAACCTTTGTATTAATAATTGTGCTGACTTCTATCATTGTCAAGCCACACTCAAATACTTCTTTGAATACAGATATGTTATCAGAAGAATTATTTGATGTCTCTGGAAAATAGTATAACAGGCTATCACCAGTATTCTTAATTATAGTTGCATTGAAGTCTCTAATTATAGCTGCCATTGTATTGATAAATATTGAATAATATCTTCTAATTTTTTCTGCATCATTTATTTCAGCTGTAGTAATCCTGGTGGAATCTACTATATCAATAAAGGATACACAACAGTTTTTTGAAATGCCTGTAAATGATATTTCTTCGACCAATGTAATTATCTTATTATCTCTTAAGAATATTTATACTGATTTGACAATCTCTATAAGATAGAATCTTAATACCAATAAATGGTATCTGATAGCATTATCTTGATAATCCCAACTATATAGCGAATTATCTTATTCAATAGTATAATAATTAGTAGTTTTATAATAGTAAAATATTGATGATAACATAACACCGATCAATGAAGGATAATTCGAGAAAAAAATTTGTTTAAATCCTTATTATCCAGGTACATTACACCGCTGACAAGTTTTTTAATCTCTTTTTAATGGATAGTCATTTTTCAATTTTTTGTATAAATCGTCACCACATATCCAAGGAAAATTAGAAATTCCCACAACTTCGATATTTCGATCAATTACAATGGTAGGCACTGCTTTTATGCCATAGTCCCTCATCTTTAACTTGATTTCTTCTGTCGTATTATTAATATCATAAACTATCTGGTTACAACCTTCGCACTTATCGATTTCTATATCATCTGTGATATGCTTGCAAAGAGGACAATTTGCAGAAAATATATCAATTAGTGATGTTGTTTCAATTATTCTTAATATAATTTTTAAATATTAAAGTCTAAATGTATTTTATTAGTTATTATGCCAACATCACATCAGCAATTAGTTGACACTTGAAGCTTTATAGAAAACATTGGAAAAAGAAAATGAAGGATAGGTATCAATAGCAATGAGTGAAGTCTAGAATAAAGTCTACAAATCAGATAGCACTTTCTTTGGAGAAGAGCCTAGCAACTTTGCCTTACTTTGTTTTAATCATATGAAAACTAACAATGCAACTAAAGTATTGGAGCTAGGAGCCGGCCACGGTAGAGATACAACATTTTTTGCATCAAATGGAATTGAAGTAGAGGCATTAGATTATTCTGTAGATGCTGTTGCGATACTGGATAAGATAGCAAAGGAAAAAAAGGCTGCCAATAAAACCACAAATCTTTGATGTCA